>CALZOG010000005.1 GCA_945827635.1 uncultured Bacteroidales bacterium | reverse complement strand
CCTCGTAGGACTTGAACAGGTCGAATGATGCGCAACATGGCGAAAGCAGCACCGTATCGCCATCGCGGGCAGCATTGTAACATGCGCGGACAGCATCGGCAAGAGTGTTGGTGTCAACATAACGCTTGCTGCCATCCGAATGTTGTCCTTCTATATCAGCAGGTTTGTAGCCGAGAGCAGAGAAGTGCTCAATGAGTTTTTCGTTGTGCAAGCCCATGAACACGAGTGTGTGGCACTTGTCGAGCACCAGTTGGTCAATCTCGCTATAATCATTGCCTTTGTCTTTGCCGCCAAGGATAAGAACTGTCGGAGTGGTCATTGCTTCCAAAGCGTACCAGCAGGAGTTGACGTTCGTAGCCTTGCTGTCGTTGATCCAGCGTACGCCACGAACGGTTGCCACGTATTGCAGGCGATGTTCAACACCGGCAAAAGTAGTCAGGCTCTCAAGGATAACGTCGTTATTGATGTTCAGCAGTTGTGCCGTGATAGCCGCAGCCATGGAGTTGTATTGGTTGTGTTTGCCTTTGAGTGAGAGCTGTTCGGCAGGAAGTTCCAGCGGCTGACGTGCGGAAACTACCATCTTTCCGTCACTGACATAAGCAACATTCTTCTCCTGTTGCTCGCCGAAGGGATAAAGCGTAGCAGTCGGACGGAGTTTCTTGATTTCACGGTCAATCACCGGATCACCGCTCCAATAGATGAACGCATCTTCGTAACGTTGGTTACGCGTAATGCGCATCTTGGCGTTGATATAGTTCTGGAACTCAAAGTTGTAGCGGTCCAAGTGGTCGGGTGTGATGTTGAGCAGAATAGCAATGTCTGCACGGAAATCGTACATATTATCCAACTGGAACGAACTGAGTTCAATCACATAGAACGCATGATCCTGTTGCGCCACTTGCAGAGCGAGGGAGTTACCGATGTTTCCCGCCAAACCGACATCCAGTCCTGCACGGCGTAACATATCGTAGATGAGCGAGGTGGTGGTGGTTTTGCCGTTCGAACCGGTTATACAGATCATCTTCGCGTCGGTGTAACGTGCCGCGAACTCAATCTCTGAGATGATTGGTGTGCCTTGACCGATAAGTGCTGTCACCATTGGCGCAGTGTCAGGTATGCCGGGTGACTTAACTACTTCGTCTGCGTTCAGTATCTGTTCGGCTGTATGCTTGCCGCTCTCGTAAAGAATACCATACTGCTCAAGCAATGCCGCATAGCGCGGTTTGATCTCACCCATATCGCTGACAAACACATCGTATCCTTTTCCTTTTGCCAGGATTGCAGCACCTACGCCGCTTTCGCCAGCACCTAAAACTACCAGTCTTTTCATTATTAACGTATTTTCAATGTTAATATAGTAAATGCTGCAAGCAGGAGAGTTACGATGCAGAAACGCAGCACAATCTTCGTTTCGTGGTGCAGGTTGCTGCTGCCTTTGCACAGGATACGGCAAGTCGGGTCGTTCTTCAAGACTTGTTCGACAGATGTGCGGAAATGGTCGTGAAGCGGTGCACGTTTGAACACGCGGACACGATTGCCGCGACGCTTGCTGAACTTATAAACCTGCGTCTGCAAGATAACGGAAATACTCTCCATCAGGAATACACCGCACAAGATTGGAACAAGCAACTCCTTGTGAATAATCACGGCACAAACGCCGATGATACCGCCGATAGTCAGGCTGCCGGTGTCGCCCATAAAAATCTGTGCCGGGAAGCCGTTAAACCAGAGGAAGCCGACCAATGCGCCAACGAAAGCACCGAGAAAAACAACCAGTTCTTCGCTGCCGGGAATGTACATGACATCGAAGTAATCGGCGAGCATCGTGTTACCGGACACGTACGCCAGCACAATGAGGGCGACACCAATCAAGGCACTATTGCCGGCACACATACCATCCATTCCATCGTTGAGATTGGCGCCGTTGCTCACGGCGGCAACGACAAAAACGGTGAGTAGCACAAAGAAGATCCAACCGGCGCGGTACTTCATCTCGTCGCCGAGGAAAGAGAACATGTCTGCATAGTTGGCGTTGTGATTCTTGACAAACGGGATAGTGGTGCGAGTGGATTTGACTTCGGGTGACTTTTCAACGACCCGTACGCTATTCTCATAGTGTACGGTTACCGTTTCGTTCATTGTAGCCATAGGTGCATAACGCAACGTCAGACCTACAATCAGTCCGAGTGTAACTTGTCCGATGATCTTGATCCAGCCGTTGAGACCGTCTTTGTTGTGTTTGAAGGTTTTGATGTAGTCATCGGCAAAACCGAGTATGCCGAGGATAACTACGGTAATGATCATCAGCCAGAGATAGACGTTCGTCAGGTTTGCCATCAGCAGCACGGGCAACAATGTAGCAACGATGAGCACTACGCCGCCCATGGTTGGCACACCTTTCTTACTGACATTGAACGGGTCGGTCTTCTCGTCGCGTTGCTGCTCGGAGATATTTTTGCGTTTCAAGAGGTTGATAAACCTGTTACCGAACCAAACACTGACAATAAATGCCAGCACCGCTGCCAGAATAGCGCGGAAAGAGATGTACTGCCACAATCCAGCACCTGCAAAGTGCCCGAATGTAGTTTGTAAATAATTGATTAAGTGGTATAACATTTGCTATATAGTTTGTTTGTCAAGTTATTGTTTTTTTAGTTGGGCTATTACGAAACCACGGAGGGTTTTGTAGTATTTATCTTGCGTGACAGCCGGCGAGTCGGGACCGAAGAACTGAATATTGGCTTTCTTGAGGTTCTTGTTTGCCAGACTTTTGTATTGGTCGTATTGTTCCTGCCAATAGGCTTGACGTGTTGGGTCAGAAAGTTCCTGTTTAGCACGTTTGGATGCTTGAGCAAAGGTTGAACTATTGGTTTTTTGCTGCTCAGAGATGACTTTGGGATCTTTGTGCAGAGGATAGTTGCTAATTACCGTTTTGCCATGACGGTGGGTAGCATAGAATTTGCTGTCACCAGTAAGGCGACCTTGCAGTTTATCCAGTAAGATGTCAAGTTCTGCTTTTGCCATAGTTTCATTATGATTTTCTTAGGAGACCCCCAGCATTCGTTATCGACTCGTTATCGTCTCGTTGTCGACTCGTTGTCGTGTTTGGCTGCTGTAATACTATATATTTCTTTAGTTCTTTTGGTTAATCAAATTTACTACCACTTTAACCATGGTGTCTTTTTCTTCGGTGCGGCTTTCAGCAATCATGAGGGTTAAAGCGACAAGGGTATTGTCTGCCAGACGTTTGGTGCCATCCTCGCGGTAGAGAATGCCGTTGTTGTTCAAGAACCACAGAAACAACGTAGCCGCAATACGTTTGTTGCCATCCGAGAAAGAGTGATTCTTAGTGACCAAATACAACAACATTGCTGCTTTTTCCTCGACGCTCGGATAGAGGTCCTTGCCGCCAAAGGTCTGATAAATCTGGCCAATACTGCTTTTGAACGAATCATCCTTTTCGTTGCCAAACAAAGTACTGCCGCCGAACTTCTCTCGCAACGCGCCAATCGTTTGCATGGCATTCTCATAGGTAGCATGAAAGCGTTCTTCGGGCGTTGTCTCTTTGACGGTCAGGCGCTCGTAATCATAATTATCGAGCGTGTCAAGCGCGTATGTGTAATCCAATACGACATCGAAGATAGCCTGCGTCTCGTCTGCACTCTCAACCGCTTTGCTTTGTACCGTTCGTCCGACAATCTGAACGAGTTGCCGTAAATCCGACAACTGCTCACGGCGGAGTTTTTCGTTGATGGCGTAGCCTTTGATTATAAATTCCTTAAGTATCTTCGTTGACCATTGGCGGAAGGCTATAGCACGCTTGGAGTTAACTCGGTAGCCAATTGATAAGACAACATCTAACGAATAATAAGGAACTGGCTTCTTTACTCCATTAACGTGTAAAAAGTGCACGTTATTATCACGCGACACTTCTTCATCGCGGAAAACATTAAGTATATGTCGTCGTATATTCGACTCCTCTTTATTAAAAAGAGCAGCCATTTGACTTGTACTTAGCCAGACGGTTTCGTTCTCCATGCGCACATCGAGTTGTACCGTGTTGTCCTCTGCACGATAGATGATTATCTCGCCTCTATTTTCTATGTTACTCTCGTTCATTGTTTAATTATTCATTGCACATGAAAGAATTGCTTCAGTTGATCAGATGTATTTGCGGACTATTTCGTGATCGTCGAAGTGGTGCTTTACCCCCTTGATTATCTGATAATCTTCGTGTCCTTTGCCGGCAACAAGGATGACATCGCCTTTCTGCGCGAGCGTGCAAGCCGTCTGTATAGCCGCAGCACGGTCCTCGATAACAAGCGTTGAACGGAGTTCGTCTTCGGTCAAACCATCGGTCATATCCTTGAGGATATCTGCAGGTTCTTCGTCACGCGGATTGTCGCTGGTTAGGATGAGTTGCTGACTGCCGCGCTTGGCAATCTGCGCCATCATCGGGCGTTTGCCTTTGTCGCGGTTGCCGCCACAGCCGACAACGGTAATCAGCTTTGCTGTTTGAGAGTTTGAGGGTTTGAGGGTTTGATTGTGGAGTATCTCATTGATGGTGCAGATAACATTCTCGACAGCATCGGGCGTATGGGCATAATCAATGATAGCCGTCCAACCTTTGGGCGAATGGATTGTTTCGAATCGTCCGTTGACAGGCTTGAGTGCACTGAGGATACGCAGCACCTCTGTTTTCTCGAAGCCAAGGCAGAGCGCGGCACTATAGATGCAAAGCAGATTGCTGACATTGAAACGTCCGACAAGCGGAACAAAGACTTCTTGTCCGTCGATGCTGAGTAACATGCCGTCAAAACCTTCCTCGAGAATCTTTCCGCGATGGTCAGCCATGGATTGAGTAGAATATGTAAAGACTTTGGCGCGCGTGTTCTGCGTCATGACGAGTCCGTTTTTGTCATCGGCATTGGTGACAGCAAAAGCCTCTTTGCGCAAGCCGTCGAAGAGACGTTTCTTGGTGTCGCGGTAGTTGTCGAAAGTCTTGTGGTAATCAATATGGTCACGCGTGAGGTTGGTGAACATGGCACCAGCGAACTTCAATCCGGCTATACGCTCCTGTGCAATACTGTGACTGCTGACTTCCATGAAGGCGTATTGGCATCCGGCTTCCACCATTTGTGCGAGCAAGGCATTGAGTGCAAGCGCATCAGGCGTAGTGTGAGTAGAAGGATAGGCAGTACCATCCACATAATAGACAACCGTAGAGATCAATCCGGCTTTGTATCCCATAGCGCGAACCATCTCGTAAAGAAGGGTGGCAATCGTTGTTTTGCCGTTGGTACCGGTAACGCCAACGAGTGTCAGTTTCTCACTGGGGCGTCCGTACCACTGATGCGCCAAAAGTCCGAGAGCCTGCTCAGAATTCTTGACCAAGACGTAAGTTACACCATCTTTCGTATCGGCGAGGTACTGACTATTGTCCAGGACAATGACAGAAGCACCTTTTTCCACGCAAGACGGAATGAACGTGTGTCCGTCAACTGCAGTACCTGCCTGCGCTACAAACAAATCGCCTGTTTCGACCTTGCGTGAGTCGAACTGAATAGCGTGTACGTTGACATCGGTTTTGCCGATAACCTGTAGAGGCTCAATGGCTTGAATGAGTTCAGAAAGTATCATTGTTGCATTAATTTTTCCGGTGCTACCGTTGGTTATTTATTCATCTGATATACGAGCGAGTCGCCCTGAATGACATAGTGTCCGGCATAGACGATAGTGCGCTCGGCAATCTGGCGGACGACATTACCACAATCGTAACCGGCATCGTAAGCCGGATAGTTATGCGGATGTTCTACCATACAAATACACGTGTACTGCGGTTTTTCTTCAGGAAAATATCCGACGAAGGTCATTCGGTGTTCTCGCGACTGGTATCGTCCGTTGCGGAAGAGTTGTGCCGTACCGGTCTTACCAGCAATATGCACTCGTTTGGATTGCGCCTTGTAATCAACCACTTTTCCCGCCCAGGAACGAACGGAAGCCGTACCTATATTGTTATCCCACACCACGTCGTGCAGACTGACTTTGACATCCTCGAGCGTGCTGCGCCTGCACATACTACTCTTGAGCGTCTCGGTGCCGAAAGAACGGATAACCTTGTCATCATCCATCACTTTTTCCACCAGATACGGACGAATCATTTTGCCATCGTTGGCAATTCCGTTGTAGAACGTGAGAATCTGCATCGGCGTAAGTTCGACCGAATAGCCATACGCCATACGCGACAAGGTTACAGCATCGTTCGGCACGTCAATGCGCGGTTTTTGCGCACCGGGGATCTCGCTATACATACTGTCACGCAGTCCCATGCTTTGCAGTTTGTCAACGAACTTCGAGGCTTTTTTGTCATAACTCTTCAGGATCATCTTGGCAAACGCAATGTTCGATGACGCCGCCAGTGCGCTACGCAAGGTATAGACTGTATCCTTGGCATGCGCATCCGTATGTTTGGCGTCAAGGTATTTCCATCCGCTCTTATATACCTCAAACGTATCGGTGAGTTCGACTTTTCCGTCATCGAGTGCCGCCATCATGGCAATGGCTTTGAATGTTGATCCGGGTTCGACACGTGTGACAGCGTGATTGGCACGCTCATTGTATGTGCCATCGCTACTGCGGTCAAGGTTGCAGATGGCGCGGATCTTGCCGGATTGCGTCTCCATCAGAATACAGCAGCCCCAGTCGGCTTGTGTACGTTCAAGGCAACCGCGCAAGGCTGTTTCGGTTATGTCCAGCAAGTTGGCATCGAGTGTGGTAACAAGATCATAACCGTTCACCGCTTCGCGGATCGGCACATTCTCCCACTTGCCACCAATGCGTTCGCGCAGGGCCATGCCGTCTATGCCGCGCAGGTCGGAGTCGAAAGTTTTCTCTAAACCTGTATTGCCTTTGCCATTGGCAAGAATAGAACCTATAGTACGCGAAGCAAGCGAGCCGAAGGGTTTTTTGCGTTGCGGCGATTCATCGAACTGAATGCCGGACTTGTAGTAACCACGGCGGAACAAAGGCAACTGCTCAATCTCGCGCTTCTGGATATACGATATTCGATGCGGACAAAGTTTGAGGTAACTACCATTCTCTCGCTGCAGACCGCTGGCGGTTTTGCCGTTGCGCTTGTTGAACGAACGGGTAATCATATTCTTGTATTCCACCGCAGATTTCTCCGGCAAAATACGGGCGAGGCCAATGGAGATGCTGTCTATATATCTGTAGAACAACGTGTCACCGCCCTGATGGAGCGCAGGAACACGCGTATCCATATAAACGTAGTATCCGGGGATACTGCTGGCGAGCAAACGTCCTTCGGCATCAAGGATATTTCCGCGCTGCGACGCCAAAACGGTTGCATTGGGTTTTTGAGTATCCACAATCTGCATCCATTTGTCACGCTCAAACCATTGAATGCGAATAATATGCACCAGCACAGCGATGAAACCTGCTGCGATGCACAGGAACACAATAGCAAAGCGGTATATGGCATTTTGGCGATCGTCGGGCATACGGAAATTACAATTTAGTCATTTATCATTTGTTCATTTGATGACGATTACGGGAGTGTTGGCCTCACGGAGTTTGCTGCCGTTCTCCTTCAGTTGTCGCGAAACAGCCGACTGACGGGTGCTGCTGACAAGTTCGGAACTGATAGTCAGTTCTTCGTTGCGGGCATCGTGAAGTTCTTTCTTGAGTGCACCGATGCGTACATATTGCCATTCGGAAATAAATCCCATCAGGATACCGGCGAAGACAAACACGCCAATCAGCGCCAGCAACTTGTAGTGTTGGGCTACACGTTGTGTGCTGAATATATCTCCGTTCAGAATCTTTTGCAGCGAACTCAGTCGTTTATCCATAAATCAGTTTTCTTTCAATTTTCAGTTTTCAATTTTCTCAGCGACACGTAGTTTGGCAGAGCGTGCTCTCGGATTGTTTGCCACTTCTTCGGGCGAGGCAGTACGTCCTTTTTCTATCACTCTGAAAGGCGTAAGAGGATTGCCGTAGAAATCTTTTTCTATCGTACCTTCGGTGTTACCGGAACGCATGAAATTTTTGACTATACGGTCTTCGAGCGAGTGGTAAGTTAGTATAACCAATCGTCCGCCGGGTGCGAGCAGTTGTGTTGCCGATTGCAACAGTTCGCGCAGCGCGCCCAGTTCGTCGTTGACTTCAATCCGCAATGCCTGAAACAACCGTGCATAATCCTGCTTATCCTTCAGCCGGATACTGTCTTGCAGTTGTTGCGTGGTTTGTATGGCTTGTGCGGAACGCTTGACGGCAATCTGGCGAGCAATAGCGCGCGACTCACGGAACTCGCCGTACAAATACAACACACGCGCCAGTTCTTCTTCGGAATAATTATTGACCACATCCGCCGCGGAAAGAGTTTGACGAGCATTCATGCGCATATCCAATGGTGCATCATAGCGGAACGAAAATCCCCGTTCGGCAGCATCAAAGTGGTGAAAACTCACGCCCAAATCCGCCAATATACCATCCACCTGCTGCACACCGTAATAGTCCATGAAGTTAGCCATATAGCGGAAGTTACTCCGCACGAACGTAAACCGCCTGTCATCAATCCGGTTGGCATACGCGTCTATATCCTGATCAATGCCGAAGAGTCGCGACTGTTCACCCATACGCTCAATGATACCACGGCTATGTCCTCCGCCACCAAAAGTGGCATCAACGAAGATCTGCGGCTTGCTCTTGTCAATGCACAAACCATCCAGCACCTCGCTCAGCATCGCAGGAATATGATACACCGTTTCTTCCATCAACTACAAATTCTATACTTTGAACTGCAACGCATGATGGATGCAATGCACCTCACATGGTCCCATCACATTTTGTAATATTCCATCTGCCTCGAACATCAAGTGTTCTTCCGTCTCCATACGGATATCTTTGCCTTTGTACGCATGGATGAACGGCAGTTCGGTCAGTTTGCCGTTGAACAGGTTAGGAATAGCCTTAATAACCTGTATCAGTGTAGGTTTGCACACAAACATCGCATGGAAGATACCGTCTTGCGGGTCGGCATCGGGATTCTGACGTATACCACCACCGGAGAACGGACCGTTACCCACGTTCATTGTGAACAATGGTTCATCCACAATCACCTCACCATCGACAATCAGTTGCATCGGAATGGGCTTCTGCTGAACGATAGCACCGAACAAACCGAACAGATAATTCACGTGGTGCGAACCGAGGTAATACTTCAGTTTCTCGGCTTTCTGGCAGCAGAGCGGATCAACGCCGAAACCTACGGAATTGATGAAATACCGGTGGTGCTCAATATGATTCCGCCAATACGTTACGCAACCCACATCCAGCGGATGTCCCTCGCCTGAAAAAAATCGCTCAATGGATTTCTTGTAATCCTTGGTCAGATTCCAGTAACGTCCCCAGTCGTTACCTGTGCCGCGTGGCATCAGGCCAAGTTGAATCTTTCTGCGCTGTTCGGCAGAAATCTTGGCACGCATTATACCGTTCAGCACCTCAGACAGAGTGCCGTCACCGCCAAGCACAAGAATCTCGTCACAGTGGAAATCCTCCACCAGTTCGCGCGCCAACTCCGTAGCATGCGCAGCATACTTGGTTACGCGGAACTCATAAGCGATCTTGCGTTCACGCAACAGATTCCACAGGTACATGCGCTGCATGCGATACGCACGTTTGCCTGACTTAGGATTGATTATTACTCCTAACATTAGTCTTACATTTAATTGTCATCATTCAACTGCCAGTTGCATAGCAAACCGTTCAGCTTCGCCCAGTTGGTCAATCTTTCCCACATCCATCATCTTATATTGCTGCGGCACATAAGCACGAATCACTCCGGCTTGCCGCGATACAATCGACAAATACGTATCAATGAGCGAAAACTTCTCGCCCTTCTCAACCCGCGTCTGCTGCAGTTCAGCGAAGAATGAGGGTTCAACAATCTGCATGCCGGAAAACGCCAACATTTTAAGATTATCGATTTCCGATGCGTTATCTCTCAGCACTTCGGGTTTCACTTCTCCGGTATTCTTGTTCGTCCAACCGCACAATTCTCCGTTCCTGTCAAACAGCAAATAGCGTTGCGTCTCACGCTCGGAAACCACAACGGTCGCCAACAACTTCGGGCTATTCACATGCGCAGCAATAAGATCAACGAGGTTGATGTTCGACAGTATATCCACATTGCACACCAGCACCGGCTCTGTCTGAATGTTTCCGTTTTCAAAGGCATACAGCAGTCCTCCGCCAGTCTCTAACAACTGCCCGCGCTCGTCGCTGATTCTTACGTTGCAACCGAAACCGTTATTAACTTGCAGATAATCGATAATCTGCTCACCGAAATGGTGAACATTCACCACTATATCGGTTATTCCTACGGCTTTGAGTTTCTCTATCTGCCACTGCAGCAAAGTTTTGCCCGCCAACGGCAACAGCGCCTTCGGTTTTGTGTCGGTGAACGGTTTGAGCCGTGTGCCCAACCCTGCTGCAAAAATCATCGCTTTCATTGCTTTCAACCTCTTGCTAATCGACCGTCAGTTTTTTCTCAATATTCTGTTCTCGGTGAATCAACCGCACTTCCACACCGAACTTCTGATGGATATGCTCTGCCATCTTTTCCGCAGCATATACCGAACGATGCTGTCCACCCGTACAACCGAAACTGACCATCAGACTGGTGAAACCGCGGTCTTTGTACCGCTTCACGCTTGCATCAACAAGCCGGTATGCTGCGTCCAGGAAAGGAAAAATCTCACCATCCTCTTCCAGGAACTTTATCACCGGCTCATCCATTCCGGTAAAATGTGTATAGCGCTCATACTTGCCGGGATTGTTCACAGCGCGGCAGTCAAACACGAATCCGCCACCGTTGCCACTATCATCGGCAGGAATACCTTTCTTGAACGAGAATGAATACACCTTCACCACCAGCGGCTTGCGCACACTCACCTCCTTGAACTGTTTCATCTCCGTCATCTCGTGCAGCACCTCTATTAGATACGGATAATCGTCCGCTGCATCTTTCAGCAAACGGCGAAGATTCTCGATGGCAAACGGAATGGATTGCAGGAAGTGAGGCTTCTTCTCAAAGTACCCGCGGAAGCCGTATGCACCCAGCACCTGCATCGTACGGAAAAGGACGAAATGCCGTAACGTTGCGTAGAACGACTGCATGTCAACCTCCATAAATTTGCCCAACTCGTCCAGATATTCCTCTATCAGTTCGTCACGCAACTCGTCATGGAAGTTCGCTTTCGCCTGCCACAGGAACGATGCTACATCGTAATACACCGGACCGCGTCTGCCGCCTTGGAAATCAATAAAGTATGGCACCATTTCACCACCGCGCTCAACTACCATTACATTTCTGCTTTGGAAGTCACGGTACATGAACGCATTCATCTGCTTCTGCTGCAGCAGGATATACGCCATACGCTCAAAGTCATTCTCAAGACGGTCTTCCTGGAACTCCAGACCTGTAGCCTTCAGAAAACAGTACTTGAAATAATTCAGATCCCAGCGGATACTTCTCAGATTGAACTCGGGCTGCGGATAGCACACATTGAAGTCAAAATCCTCTGCACCTTTTACCTGAAAACGCGCCAACGCACGGATTGTCTTGCGCAACATTGCCTTCTCGCTCTCGCAGAACACACCCATCTTCCGGCCTTCACTTATGTAGTCAAACAGCAAGGTGTTGCCCAAATCCTCCTGCACATACGCCATCTCATCCTCGCTTACAGCCAGTACGCGAGGGACATTCAGTCCCTGATTAGAGAAATGAGCTGCCATCACAAGAAACGCATGATTTTCGTCATGCGATGTACCCTCCACACCGATCAGCGATACGGATTTATCCTCGCTGATTAGGCGGTAGTAACGGCGGTTACTGCCTGATGCGGTCAAAGCAATCTGTTCACCGACAGACTTGTCTGTAACCTGTATGAATAGTTCTGAAAGTTGCATTAAATATTCGTACGATATTATTAAAAATAATACAATTCACAAAATCGCACGCAAAGATACAAAAAAAAAATGATATATGCAAATTTTTCTGCACAAAAAACGTGCAGGATAATCGGGGGCATTTCAATGTTTTGTCAAGGATATATCAGAGTACCTTCCTTCTTAGCCGGCTGACAGGATATTACTGATACACCACGCAGATACCTACGTGAGAGAAATTGTCCATACTGCGGAACATGACGTACGGATAGTTGTCGCAGTACGCACGCACTCCCATAGCGACGCGCGAAAAATATCCGTCATAGTGCGGCATATTGTATCGTGCACCCACAAAAACACTATAGGTAAAACAACGCGGATCAGCCGCAGCTTCACGAAAATATTCGGGGTGCTCATCCGCATACAGCAAGTGGGCATAAGGCACATACTGAAACCATTTTCCTGCTCGGTATGCCACCGAGTCCGGCAACATATCGGCAGCAAAACAAACTTCAGGCAACAGCGAAAGCAAAACAAATATAATTACCGATTTCTTCAAAATGCGCTTATTTATACATTGAACTTCACTTGGTTCTAACTAAGTTCTTGACAACTTAATTGGGATTTCATATACTCAGCAAGATACTCTTGCTCGGGTTGCCCTGGCGTAGGATGCCAATCGACCTTATTCATTACTCCCAAAGCATACATATCCATAACCGACGAATATCCCGAGCGACACACAATCAGCTTAGCACCAAGCAGATACGCAGCAGTATGCATATCGTCAAGCCAAGGTATAATAGTAATATTTCGATGCTTTATCACGGTAGGAGGACTTTGAATCTTGCCACGCACCACAAGAACGGTCTCATCGAAATTTTCATAACGATTGACTATCTCGTTTTCGAATATCGTACGTTGCGGTTCTAGTCCTGACAATATTGCCACTACTGAATACGTTGTATCAGGTTGGTAATCCTTACCTTCGAATCGTGACAGAGGACCGATATATTCAGAATGTTTTGGCAACACTTCTGGATGCGACAATCGGCCTCCTAAACCTTGGCTGCTATCTTTTCCGCATGCATTATCTGGAATCCAACATGCGTCAAATCTGCTTATAATTTTCCGATGCAACCGTGCTACTATCGGTTCGAGCCACCACCATGGTCGGGGTAAGGCTACTACCAGTTGGTGAGTCATATAGATGCAACGCGTTCTGTCGGAATACAATCCGAAACGGTTATCCGAAATAACCTCATCAATCTGTTCGTAACGCAAATAATCCGCAAGCATCTTATGGTCGCTAACCGCTGACCTAACAATCTTCGGCAACGACCTAACAATCGCCCACACTTGGCGCTTTCCCTTTCCGTAGCGCAAATTCAGAGGAGCCAAAGGTAGAACAGACAAATCAGGGAAGTGTTTGTGCAGCAATGTCAGCGACTCGCCGTCACCACCCAAAACCACCTCGTTCCCGTCTGATTGCAAACGCTCTATTAGCGAAATGCAGCGGGATGCATGACCTAAGCCCCAATTGAGCGGTGCTACCAAAATTCGCATGATTTGACTGATTAGCGATTACTACCTTCAATCTCTGTACACTTATTAACTTATTTCTGCATCAGGCAGACACCTGAACAAGAAAGCCCTCATCTATCAGCGGTTGAGCAATCTGATCCATCCGCTCACGGGAGATTTTCTCCAGCGTTTTGACAGGCGTAGCCCGGTCTATCACATAGATCATCACTTGCTTGGGGCGCAACTCGCGAACAGCTTTATACCACGCTGACAACTCTTCCTCCGTTGTATTATCCACGACACTTCCGTCTGGCAGTCCCCCGCGCAAGAAGCAGGTCTGCAACGTAAAATCACCATCAAAGACATGTAATTTGCCGATGACATCGTCAACAGTTAACGCAGCATTCACCGGTGCATCTATTGCACGCATCGTGGCAGTTATTCCTGAATCAAGCTTTAGGATGCGGTTGTCGCAACGCCTGAGGGCGCGCACTACATCTTCACGACCAAGCTGGGTTGAATTGGACAGCACCGAGACCTTGGCATTCGGGCAATACGCATCGCGCAACGCACATGTATCGTCAATGATTCCTTCAAAATCCGGGTGCATAGTCGGCTCGCCATTGCCGCTGAACGTTATTACATCAGGCGTCACATTTTCGGCCTTCAATTGCTGCAACTTGGCGGACAATGCACGACTCACCTCCGCACGAGTAGGAAGCACGGGGTGAGGATAGGGGTGATTGAATCCACACTCACAATATATGCAGTTGAACGAACACAACTTGCCGTCAACAGGCATTAGATTCATGCCAAGCGACACTCCCAACCGGCGGGAATGGATAGGACCATATACGATTTCCGAAAACAGCATAACTACTAAATTTTGCACTAAGCCGTCACAAAGATAGTGAAAAATTTGCAAATATGCAAAAATTTATGTATCTTTGTAGTCGAAATACTGAAATCTATCTAATATCTTATAGCAACACTATGCAAATTTATAAAGCAAATATCCTCTTTACAAAAGAGCGCGACCAATTCGAGGTTATTCCCAACGGATATATTGCCGTTGAAAAGGGCAGGGTTGTAGATATTTATGAGCAGTTACCCTCTACGCTTGCCTCACAGCCGGTAACCGATTTAGGAGACAAGTTACTTATCCCTGCTATGAACGACATGCATGTTCATGCTCCGCAATACCGCAATCAGGGTATTGCTATGGATCTGGAGTTATTGCCCTGGCTGCAGAACTACACGTTCCCCGAAGAAAGCAAATATAGCGACACCCGTTATGCCGAACGAATGTATCGGCGTTTTGTGCGCGATCTGTGGCGAGTCGGCACCATGCGCACCGTGGCTTTCGCCACTGTCCATCGCGACAGCACACGATTGCTAATGAACCTGTTCCTTGAAGCAGGCATGGGCGCCTGCGTAGGCAAGGTGGATATGAACCGCAACTGCCCGAAAGCACTCTGCGAGAGTGTAGAAGAAGCTGTCAGCGACAATGAGACACTGATTGCCGAATATGCCAAACCGAATGCCTTGGTCAGCCCGATCATCACACCGCGATTTGTTCCATCATGCACTCCTGAACTACTGCAAGCATGCGGTGATTTGGCACGCAAATACAACCTACCCGTACAATCCCATCTGTCAGAGAACCGCAACGAAATAGCCTGGGTGAAAGAGTTGGAACCCGAGAGCCGCCATTATGGCGATGCATACCGCCGCTACGGTTTGTTCGGTGATACGCCCACCATCATGGCACACTGTGTGTGGACAGATGGCGACGAACTGCGCATGATGCGCGAAAAACAAGTTATGGTGGCACATTGCCCCACCAGCAATCTAAATCTCGCATCAGGTATGGCACCAATACGCGTATTCCTCAACGAGGGCGTACCGGTAGGTCTGGGCAGCGACATAAGTGGAGGACACGACTTGAGTATATTCAAAATGATGGTTTATGCTATCCAGGTCAGCAAGATGCGTTACTGCCAGGATAAATCCCTGCCTTTCCTCACACTGCCTGAAGCATTCTGGATTGCAACCAAGTCAGCAGGGCAGTTCTTTGGCAAAGTCGGAAGTTTTGAACCCGGCTACGAGTTTGATGCACTTGTGATTGATGATAGCGAACTTAATCACGACAATTATAGCCTGTTGCACCGCCTGGAGCGATTCATCTATTTGGGCGACGATCGTCATATCACCCACCGATTCTGTCGCGGACAACTGATTGCCGAACCGAAGATTTAACGCCGTTAGGCAAACGCACGTACAATAACAGAGGCACCCTTTCGGATGCCTCTTCGTTTATAATAAACGCTCACGTGTTATCTCAAATAGTAGGATACGGTCGTCACAACACGAACATGCTTGATCCATGGTTGGTAGCTGTCGCTCTCAATGGTAAATTGTCCCTGGTTAGCTTGCTGGATGCTACCCAAGCGGCATTGTGCATCCTCGGCAAACTTCTGTGCCACCGCACGTGCGTTCTGTGTGGCTTCCTGTACCATACTCGGCTTAAGTTCCGGCAGACCGTTGTACTGGAAATCGGTATTCCACCCGTATGATTGGAGGATAACACCTTTTTTCAGCAACTCGCTCTGGCAACCAAGATTGGCTATCACACGCTCCACATCCGAAGTAGAAATAACCAAAGATGTGCGCAATGTATAGTGGTATTCCGGTTTGCGCTCGTAGTAACCCGACCAGTTATCGTCAATCGACACATTACCGCGCGTCATGTCGCTTTCCTTAAATCCGCGATCCATGAAGAACGCACGGGCTGTCTTCTCGATAGCTGCCAAATCACTGTACAACGAGCTGATATCATTGCCGCGAACACCGAATTCCAGCGGCCAAACTACATAATCCGCCTGCACGTCACGAGTGGATAGACCTTTGACAAGAACCGCACGATCCTTGGAGGCAATCTGATGAATGCCACAGTACACGAACAATCCTGCTACTGCCAAACCGAGAGACAGGATAATTGCTGATACAACTTGCTTATTCACTTCTTTTTAAATTTTGGTTGAAACAAATATGTTTATTGGTTAGTTATACTTATCGAACCATCACGCCCATGATGCTGAAGCGAGTGCCGTCAGGTCGGACAATATAGAGATGTCCGTCCAACACAATCTTTGTTGCTACAGGAGTGCCGCTTCCCTGATAGTCAATAGCAGTCTGCGACTCATCACAGGTAGCGGTTACCTTCAGGTTCTTTACCTCCCATGTAGGATTATTCGTTGCGTTCGCCGGCACGCTATACTTGAAAGCGAACGCTGTATTTGCTCCAACAGCCTCCAGCGGCACATCAACAGCGGTACTTACAAACGTCCAGTTGTTGCCAGCCGGGTAAGTCGGGATAGTCAGTTGCGTCCATTCAGACTCTTCGACTGATACAAAATCCTTGGTAACCCACAGTGTCTGCTCAGATGTCATGTTATTGGCATTATTGATAGTATGCTCAAATTCAAGTTTTACGGTTGAAGCCTGTGACAAATCGTATGCAGGTGTTATCAACCAGTCTTCACCGCCTCTGTCCTTACAGGTAGCACCGTAATCGCTCTGGTAACGCCAGTAATACTGCCCGCTGACGTTCACGGTCTTCATTTCACCCAGCCCTGCGCCACCTGCAGGTAAATAACTGACTTCCAACGGTTCGCATTCTGTCGAGAGAGTTGACGACAGATTGATACCTACTATATACGGGTCATGGTCGGAATAGCGATGGTCCACATTGTAACTTGCGTCCTCTCCGCACTTTGTAGAGATATGGAAGATACCGGCACCCGTTATCTGATTAGCCATACTCGCGTTGGCATACACGTGGTCTATCAGTTCACCTCCGTTGTAGCAGTGTGAATAGGCGGTTGTGTTATATGCAAGTAATTGCTCGGTATAACCTGCTTCCTCAATTAGATTCAGCGGCTCCTCGCCTACCTCGCAGTTCAGGTCGCCCATAATCAGTATATCCTTATCCAGAGCCTTGGAGGGAAGGTTTGTTATCAACTGTGTGGCATTGGTTACGCGTGTCGAGTTACCTTGGTCCTCGGCACTGCCTGCCTTGGATTTGAAATGGTTCATCGATAGAGTGAACCGCTCGCCTGAACTCAGTTCCTCAAACGTCTGAATACGCATTGTGTTTCTGTAATAGTTACCTGAATAGGCAGGTACGTTGCTACCGACGAGTTTCACTTTGTCTTTTCGGTACACAAAGCCCGACTTTAGATTATTGTCGTACGAATCCCAGGCAACGTCTATATCATCAACTACGTAGGCATAATGGGTTGTTTGGCTCTGTTTGTTCAGGCTGTCAACCAATTGGCGAAGGATAATATCCTGCGCCTCCAGTTCGCAGAATCCGTAAACATCGGCATCCATCCATAGCATCGAATTGACAATCTTGTGCGTCTTGTCCGCAAATTCCTCCGGCGTATAGTCTCCGCGGCCCGTATTGTAGTTGTAATAGTAATTCAGCAGATTCTGCGCACAGACTTTCAGGCGTCCGTCACCTATATTAGGCAGTGGCACAGGCGGCGCACTCACTCCGGCACAAATGGTGGAGATACGCAGATTCTTAATCTCCCAAGTACCATTAGTTGTCTCCGTACTGGTGTATCTGAAGCAGAACACAGTACGCATTCCTACGTTCGAGACGGGTACATTGACTGTGGCGTCCACAAACGTCCAATCATTATTCGTCCCATACGGATAGATAATCAGCTGTTTCCACTCCGAGGATGCGTAACTGCCTTTGTAATCATCCGTCACCCAAAGCGTATAGTCCGATTCGGGGTTGGCGGCGTACCTGTGGGTGTGTGAGAACTTGATTGTAACCTCATCAGCACCCGACAAGTCAAGTACGGGAGAGAACAGGTGTCCTTCACCGCCGCCAATTTTGCGTCCCTTGGCATAGTTGTTGGAATCCCACACCCATATATCGTTCGCATCAGTAGTAATGTCACCTAACCCGCTGTTCAGGTAGCTGACATTCATCGGTTGGCAATCAGCCGCACGAAGTGTTGTGACAGGAATGATGCAAACGATTATGCTTGCAAGAATGAGTACGTATTGTTTCATGATATATAACAATGATGAGTTATTAATCAAGTCGTCTAATAGCGGCAAGGTGATGGGTGAACTGCTGTTGCTCTTGACCATAGATGCCGCGCTCGCTGATTCGTTCAATCTTTACTCTGCCTGAGCAATGAATAACCCTTGTGTTATCCAGCAGCAATCCGACGTGTGAAATACGCGTGTCAGCTTTGCTGTTATTTGGTTCGCAGTCCTTGTCATCGGGATCAGCATGGTCAAAGAACACCTGATCACCTGCTTGTGCATCGTTCAGGCTCTTCACCTCTTTGCCACAATGCACTTGCTGTGAGGCATTGCGGGGCAGATTGAATCCGAACAGACTCATCACGGTTTGTGTCATTCCCGAGCAATCCATTCCCAGAGCGTTCTTGCCACCCCAGAGGTACGGAGTGTTTATAAGGAACCGCGTAACCTGCATCAGATTATCCTGAGTTAGCAGCAACGGCTGTTCGGCAACAGCAGCACTATCAATGCGGAACGTGACGCCTAACACCTCAAACATCCCTTCATGATAGTTTGCCAGCCGCGTACCCATAGTCAGCGGGATAGTCTGCCCGTTGTTACTGCTCACAGCATAAGTCATCGGCAACATGACACGAGCCTTGCTTGCATCCAAAGCAGTTTTGTAAGCCTCGTACTCGGCGTCCGCCATCAGGGTGATCATTTTGCAGTCCACGTAACCTTCTTCACCGTCACTCTCGTTGCAAATTCGGTAAAACCTCGATAAAACCCCGATTATCCTGCACGTTTCGCCGAACAGGAGTTGGGTGCTTTGCTCCGCGCTCTCGCGCGCGTCCGTACGCACGGGTACAATACTATGTAATACTATGGCGTGTTCCATTTGCTCTTGCAGATGATTAATCACCACACCTCGTTGGTGTTACCGTTAGGGTTATGGGGATAGTCAATCGTATAATGCAATCCGCGGCTCTCCTTGCGCTCCAACGCGTGACGGGTTATCAGGTAGCCGACATTGATCATGTTACGCAGTTCGCATATATCTTTTGTCGGTTTGACACGTTTGAACAGATCTTCCGTCTCTTCGTACAATAGGTCCAGACGCTCCCAAGCACGACGCAGACGCAGGTCGGAACGTACAATTCCCACATAGGTGGACATAATCTGCCCTACCTCCTTCATGTCTTGTGAGATGAGCACCTGCTCCTCGTTAGACATTGTGCCTTCGTCGTTCCAATCGGGCACTCGCTCGTTGAAGTCATATTGCTCAATCATACTCAGGCTGTGTTTGGCTGCCGCATCGGCATACACTACAGCCTCTATCAGCGAGTTGCTTGCCAGACGGTTGCCACCGTGTAGTCCGGTACAACTGCACTCGCCTACTGCATACAATCTGCGGATGGTGGACTGTCCGTCCAGATCAACCTTGATACCACCGCACATATAGTGGGCACATGGTGCTACAGGGATATAATCTTTGGTAATATCCACACCTATACTCAGGCACTTGGCGTAGATGTTCGGGAAGTGATGTTTGGTCTCCTCGGGATCTTTATGGGTGACATCCAGACAAACGTGGTCTATGCCATGAATCTTCATCTCGTTGTCTATCGCACGCGCAACGATGTCACGCGGAGCAAGCGACAGACGCGGATCATACTTCTGCATAAACTCCTCACCGTTAGGCAGACGAAGAATGCCTCCATAACCGCGCATGGCTTCTGTAATCAGATAGGCAGGATGCGTCTCGCTCGGGTTATACAGTGCCGTTGGGTGGAACTGCACGAACTCCATATCTTTGATAACGCCTTTGGCACGATGTACCATAGCAATACCATCACCCGTTGCAATGTTAGGATTGGTGGTTGTGGCATATACTGCACCCGTACCGCCAGTAGCCATCAGTGTGATGCGACTCAGATACGTATCAATCTTACCCGTCTTCGGGTCAATGATATATGCTCCGTAGCACTCTTTGTCCGGCGTACGATGTGTAACGCGCACACCCAGATGGTGCTGCGTAATGATCTCTACGGCAAAGTGATGTTCCAACACATCAATATACGGATTATGCCGCACCGCTTCCATCAATCCGCGCTGTATCTCGGCACCCGTATCATCTGCATGGTGCAGGATGCGGAACTCCGAATGTCCGCCCTCACGGTGCAAGTCGTATTTACCTTCGCTGTCTTTGTCAAAATTCACACCCCACTGCACCAGCTCCTGAATCTGCTCGGGTGCACGACGCACCACTTGCTCCACGGCAGCAGGATCACTTATCCAGTCGCCCGCTACCATAGTATCGTGGATATGCTTCTCAAAGTCATCCACCAGCAGATTGGTTACTGAAGCTATGCCACCCTGTGCTTTGGCTGTATTAGCCTCGTCCAACGTAGTCTTGCAGCACAAGGCTATCTTGTACTTCTGTGTACGCGCTACCTTCAGAGCAAAACTCATTCCGGCAACGCCGCCTCCTATTATCAGGAAATCGTATTTATGTGTCATGTTACTTAAAAAAGGTAAGCCATGTATGGCTTACCCCTTATTATTGTATGGTTGCATTAATGAATACTGGCCTCGTATGCGGCAGCGTTCATCAGTTTGTCAAGCTCACTCGGATCTGTCAAGCGGATGCGAACCATCCAGCCTTTACCATACGGATCTTCGTTCACCAATTCAGGATGAGCCTCCAGCTCTTCGTTCAACTCTAGCACCTCACCGGTGGCAGGCATGTTCAGGTCGGAAACGGTCTTTACTGCCTCTACCGAACCGAATACTTCGCCTTGAGCTACAACCTCGCCTAATGTAGGGATATCTACAAAGACGATCTCACCTAACTCGGATTGTGCATAATCCGTTATACCGACATACGCTTCTTCGCCTTCCACACGAATCCACTCATGTTCCGATGTGTAGCGAACTGTATCAGGAAAATTCATATTTTTTATCTTTTTATTTTTTATATTACTTATAATATTCAGTAGTATATCATCCGATATTACATTCCTTGCGTCGGACCTGAAGGAATCTGGTCACCGAGTGTTGACATAGCACAACGGAAGCCGATAGTGCTCTTGCTCTTGTTGCCCTCCAGATAACGACGTGAGGACGGGTGGAGCCAATATACGCGATCGTTCCACGAGCCGCCTTTGTACACGTGAGTTGTCTTGGTGATTTTCGGAGCATAGATGTCGGTGGGATCAATTTTCTTGTTGGCTGCTGCAGCGGATTCGCCACCACCTTCTTCTTCACTCTCCTCTTCCTCTTCACCTTCTTCCTCTTCACCTTCTTCCTCTTCGGTTTCCTCTTCCTCTTCACCGCCTTCTTCCTCTTCGCCGCCGCCATTACCTTCGGTATTGGCAGCCAAACCTTTCAGGAACAATGCACCGAGTGTATCCAGCGGATAGTCAGTCTGAATAAGCGAAGCAAAATCACCGTCCAGATAATCACGCTTATCATCCTCGCTCGTCCATTCTACATCTATTCCACCCAAGGCATTGATTACATATTTACCCTGGTCGTCCTTCTTGGCGCGGCTATAGATGTTACCACGGAATGAGTTGTACTCCGTAGCGTCCTGATACGTTGTCTCACGATATACGTCCATAACCCACTCATTGACATTACCTGCCATGTTGTACAAGCCAAAGTCGTTCGGAGCAAATGCGTCCACGGGGTTGGTGATAACATAACCGTCGTTCAACATACCGGACACACCCATCATATCACCTTTGCCGCGAACGAAGTTGGCCTGCATCATACCCATGTTTTCTTTACTCAAGTCACGCGGATGATAGCCTGACCAAGGATACACTTTACCCTCAATTGTCAATCCGTCTGTACCGGCTACAGGAGCAAAAGCGGCAAACTCCCACTCCGCCTCAGTCGGCAGACGATAACCAACGACCAATATTCCGTCGGTACGATCCACCTTACGCGGATTGTTCCACGCATCATGGAACTTCTTGCTACGCCTGTTGGCATCCGGATTAACAGGATTATAATCCGCGCGACGGAGATATTTCTCGGTATTGAATACAAACTTGTCACGTATCCACTCATATGGTACATGGTATTCTACATTCACATCTTCGCCATTGGTGATCTCCACTTCCACAGGCTCGTAGCCGGGGTTGGCATTACGCCAGTCCTCCAACTCCGTCTCGTCCAAAGCGCGAAGTTGCTGGAAGTCCGGGAACTCAATAGCACCCGCATGCACCAGCGCCAACTCGTTCACACGGTCGGTACGCCACTGGCAGTATTGCATTGCCTGGTCCCAACTAATGCCTACGACAGGGTAGAAACTAAAGGAAGGATGACGGAAATAGTTCTCCACATACGGCTCGTTGTACGCCAACTCGTCACGCCAAACCAACGTATCCGGCATGGCTGCCTGCACCAGTTTCGGTGCCGCGTAGCCAAACACCATCTCCATCCAATGGAGATACTCACGCCAGTTGAGGTTGGAAATCTCGTACTTGTCCATATAGAACGAGCTGACGGTGATCGAACGACGTGAATTGTCACGCGGAGCTGTGATAAACTCATCCGTCTGACCGATAGCGAACGTTCCGCCCTGAATAGCTACCATTCCTACAGGATCGACATTACCAACGCCCTCCTTTGCTTCGAAGTTCGTTGTCTTCTCATCATAATAGTTCCATCCCGTCGTATTTGAGAACTGCGTGTTCAACTCGCGTGACTTGCAGCCACTCAATGCTAACAACGCCACGGTTACGACGAATACAGATTGCACTACTTTTTTCATGTTGTCTTTTGGATATAATTATACCTTATTTTTCGACATTTTTATCCTGATGTAGGAACGCCCCACACCTTAAAGCCTACAAAGATACGAAAAAAATATAAATTGCACAAATTTTTTTAGGAAAAAAAACAAAAAATGTACATTTTCTTGGCAAAATGCTATTTTTTACAACTATTTTTTACATTTTTATAGCAAAACACAAGATTTTTTTGTATCTTTGTACGCTTTTTAGCAAATGCAATATTTGCCATTGATTTGAAGATGCGATTAGGTACCCGGATTTATACAAATTGCAAGCCTCTGGTGATGGCTATCATCAATGTCACCCCGGACAGCTTTTACGCCGATAGCCGTGCCTGCGATGAGTCGGCGATTCGTGCCGCAGTAGCACGTGCTGTCAGCGAGGGTGCCGACTTGCTTGATATAGGTGCCTGCTCCACCCGCCCTGCTGTTCAGCAGCATGACAAAGGGATGGCAAGTGAGCAACAGGAGTGGCAACGCTTGCACTTGGCGCTACAGGTCATTCGCGACATGGATGTGGATATTCCCGTATCGGTGGATACGTTCCGCCACGAAGTTGCAAAGCGGGCATTGAATGATTATGGTGTGGCTATGATCAATGACATCTCCGGCGGAGGAATAGAAATGTATGAGTTGGTGGCTTCTTTCAACTGCGCGTACGTGCTTACGTATAACCGCTCCAAGGCGGAACATACCACCGGCGATGTGCTTTGTGATGCTATCGATTACTTGAGTCGGAAAGCAGATATTCTTCACCGGATGGGAGTGAGCGATGTAGTTATTGATCCGGGATTCGGATTCGGTCAGACGGTCAACGAGAGTCTCTGCCTGCTTCGCGACCTGCACGCATTGCAGCACATAGGAAGTCCTGTTCTGGTGGGTATATCCCGCAAGCGGATGGCATACGAGCCGCACCACCTGACTCCCGACGATTGTCTGGAGCAAACCTTGCAACTAGAGAGGTTGGCTATACAACACGAAGCAGCCATTCTTCGCGTACACGACGTCGCCGCCACACGGCAAATGCTAACGAACTATAACATACAGAACACATGTTTTTCGGATTCAAAGATCTTGTAGATATTCTCCTGGTAGCCCTGCTATTGTATGAGGCTTTCCGGTTGCTACGCACATCGGGAGCTGTCAATTTGTTCTGGGGGATACTGGCGTATGTGGGACTATGGTTCCTGGTATCGTTCGTCCTTCGGCTCGAACTCACGGGTGCTATCTTCAATTTCATCGGTAGTGCCGGAGCGGTAGCACTGGTAGTTATCTTTCAGGAGGAGATACGCGGTTTGTTCAACCGCATTGGTTCGCGTATGAGCAACACGCCACTCATGCGGTTCCATCAGGAGAAAAAGAAAGGATGGCTTACCGATGCCCAGATCCACCAACTCGTTTTGGCATGCGAGCACATGGCTGATACCCGAACCGGAGCACTCATCGTCATTGCACACGAGCAGGAATTGGATGAGTATGAGCAAACCGGAGAACTGATCAATGCAGATATTTCGGCTCGGATGATTGAGAACATTTTCTTCAAGAACACCCCGCTACACGATGGAGCACTTATCGTCCGCAACGGTCGATTGTTGTCAGCTGCATGCATCCTGCCCGTGTCCAAGAACCGACGCATACCCAAGCACTACGGTTTACGCCACAGGGCTGCGTTGGGACTCGCTGAAAAAACGGATGCATTGTGCATCGTTGTCAGTGAAGAAACAGGGAAGATCAGCATTGCCTGCGACAGCAAAATCGCCACAATCAAGTCATCAGCACTGGTGGAGCAATTGCACGACACAAACAATTAACATTTGCTAACAAATACATTGTCATATATGAATCACAAACGCACACTTATCACAGCGGCATTGCCGTACGCCAACGGTCCGGTGCATATCGGTCACCTGGCTGGCGTATATGTTCCCGCTGACATCTATGCACGGTACCTGCGTCTGAAGGGGCAGAAAGTGCTGTACGTATGCGGTAGCGACGAACATGGAGTACCTGTCACCATTCGCGCACGTAAAGAAGGCATAACCACTCAACAGGTGGTTGACCGTTATCACGAACTTATCAAGCGCTCGTTCGCTGACTTTGGTATCAGTTTCGATATCTATTCGCGTACCACATCTGCCATTCACCACAAACTGGCATCGGATTACTTCCGTAAGTTATACGACAACGGCAAGTTCATCGAGCAGACCACCGAGCAGTTCTACGATCCGGAAACCGGACATTTTCTTACCGACAGAAACATCCGTGGCGAATGTCCGCACTGCCATAGTCTGGGCGCGTATGGCGACCAGTGCGAGAAGTGTGGTTCCACCCTCTCACCCGAGGAACTGATCAACCCCTATAATGCCGAGACAGGTAATCCTCTTGTCAAGAAACCTACCTCACATTGGTACCTGCCGCTCGACCAATATCAACAATGGCTGGAACAATGGATCTTGGAGGAGCATAAGGAGTGGCGCCCGAACGTGTATGGTCAATGCAAGTCGTGGCTGGACGGAGGATTACGCCCGCGTGCTGTGACGCGTGACCTCGATTGGGGCATACCTGTACCGGTGGAAGGTGTCGAGGGTAAAGTGCTCTACGTCTGGTTCGATGCGCCTATCGGATATATCTCCAACACCAAGGAGCTTTGTGATGCACAGCCGGAGAAGTACGGCAACTGGGAAACATGGTGGAAAGATCCGTCCACACGCCTTATCCACTTTATCGGCAAGGACAATATTGTCTTCCACTGCATCGTATTCCCCGCTATGCTCAAAGCGGACGGTTCATACATATTACCGGACAATGTGCCGAGCAATGAGTTTCTGAACCTCGAGGGTGACAAGATTTCCACCTCACGCAACTGGGCAGTTTGGCTCAACGAGTATCTCGATGATTTCCCGGGCAAGCAGGACGTACTGCGCTACGTACTCACCGCCAATGCTCCGGAAACAAAAGACAATGATTTCACTTGGGCGGATTTCCAGGCGCGCAACAACAATGAGCTGGTTGCCATCTACGGCAACTTTATCAACCGTGCACTGGTTCTTACCGGCAAGTATTTCGATGGTAAGGTACCCGCACAAGGCGAGCTCTCCGACTACGACCGGCAGACCATTGAAGAGTTCTGCAATGTCAAAGCCGAACTGGAGCGATTACTGAATGACTTCCGTTTTCGCGATGCACAAAAAGAGGCTATGAACCTCGCACGCATCGGCAACAAGTATCTGGCCGACACCGAGCCTTGGAAACTGGCCAAGACGGACATCAGCCGTACGGCTACCGTACTGAATCTTGCCCTGCAGATTGCAGCCAATCTCGCCATCGCCTTCGAGCCGTTCCTGCCGTTCTCTTCTGCCAAGCTGCGCGACATGCTGGCACTGGAGTCGTTCAGTTGGGAGAATCTCGGTCGCACCGATCTGCTCAATGAGGGACACCAACTCGGTGAAGTCAGTCTGCTGTTCGAGAAGATTGACGATGCACCTATCCAGGCGCAACTCGACCGATTGGCACGTATCAAGGCTGAGAACGAAGCCGCAGCACAGGCTGAAGCTCTGAAGAATTGGCAACCTGTTCCTGTCAAAAATCCTACCTCCATTGACGAGTTCGACAAAGCGGATATACGTGTCGGCACAGTACTGGAGTGTGTTCCGGTCAAGAAATCTGACCGGCTATTGCAGTTCCGCATTGATGACGGAATGGGCGGACGTACTATCCTTAGCGGCATAGCACAATCTTATCCCGCCCCATCAGTGCTCGTTGGTAAACAGGTATTGTTCATCGCCAACTTCCCGCCACGTAAGATGATGGGTATAGAGTCACAGGGTATGATCCTCTCGGCTGTGGATGCCGACGGCAAACTGATAGTTACCACGGTTACTGCTCCCGTACGCAACGGAGCGCAAGTCGGTTGATTCGGCAATTAGGTTTATTCTCGAATATTAACTGTTACATATATGTTCAACGAACGAGACACTAAAGGACCAGCTCTGCGACGCGGTAGCATTGAGGTGGTATGCGGCAGTATGTTTTCCGGCAAGACCGAGGAACTGATTCGGAGGATGAAACGCGCACAGTTTGCTAAGCTTCGCGTGGAGATTTTCAAGCCCGCTATCGATGTTCGCTACAGCGAGCAGGATGTCGTATCGCACGACCATAATGTCATTCAGTCCACACCGGTTGAGTCCAGCCAGACCATCCTGCTTCTGGCTAACGACATTGATGTAGTAGGTATCGACGAGGCTCAGTTTTTCGACATGGGTATAGTTGAGGTTTGCTCCGAACTGGCAAAGCGCGGCATACGCGTCATTTGTGCCGGACTGGACATGGACTTCAGGGGCGTTCCGTTCGGACCGATGCCTGCTCTGATGGCTATTGCCGAGGATGTGTACAAGACACACGCCATCTGCGTGCGTTGTGGCGACCTGGCGTATGTCAGTCACCGTCTCGTAGCCAACGAGAAGCGCGTGCTGCTCGGCGAAACGGATAGCTACGAGCCGCTGTGCCGCCACTGCTACGAGCAAGCCATTGCACAACAGGCTGCCGAATAATTCCATCCCATCCGGTGGTAACGATTGACGTCATCTTACCTCTCGCCATTGCGGACACCTATACCTATAGTGTTCCTGACGGCATGTCATGCCCCGAAGTGGGCATGCGTGTTCTTGTGCCGCTGGCTCGGAAGACCATCACCGGACTCGTCTACCGCGTTCATACAACTGAGGCAACAGTTACTCCGGACATCACCTTGCGCCCTATCGTCGAAGTGCTGGACGTACATCCTGTTGTACTGCCTGCGCAACTGTCGCTTTGGCAGTGGATAGCCGGTTACTACCTCTGCACCTTAGGCGAAGTGATGACCGCCGCACTGCCGGCACGACTGCTGGATAACGACTATCGCGCTCGTACCGAGGTCTATGTCTCCCTGCATCCGCAGTACACCGACCCGGAACAACTGCAGCCGGTATTTGACGCGCTCAACCGGGCACCGAAGCAGAAACGCCTGCTCGAATATTTCCTTGAGTTATCCGATGCTTTCGATGGCATGCCGCACGCTGTCGAGCAACGGCAACTGATTGAGTATTCCGGCGAATCATCAGCCATCTTGCGCACTCTGGTTGAGAAACAGATCTTGTGCCTCTCACACGAAGTGGTCAGCCGCATCCCTTCTTACGCAGCCGACATCGAGCCTGCACACCCGCTTACCGGGCAACAACTGCGTGCGGTGCAGCAGATACAAGCCGGATTCGATGATGGCAAAGTATGCCTGCTACACGGCGTAACGTCCAGCGGAAAAACGGAGGTTTATATTCACCTCATAAATCAGGAGTTGGCACAAGGCAGACAAGTGCTCTACCTCGTGCCGGAGATAGCACTCACCACCCAACTAACCGATCGGTTGAAGAGCGTGTTCGGCAAGCAACTGGGCGTTTATCACTCGCGGTTCAGTGATATGGAGCGCGTAGAGATTTACAAGGATCTATTGGACTCTGATCAGCCTAAGGTTATCCTTAGCGCACGCTCCGGTGTATTCCTGCCGTTCACCGGGCTCGGGCTTATTATCGTTGACGAGGAGCATGACAGTTCGTTCAAGCAGCAGGATCCTGCGCCGCGCTATCATGCCCGCTCGGTGGCAGCAGTGCTGGCTCAACAGGCGGGAGCACACTTGCTGTTAGGCACGGCTACACCGGCCATTGAGACGTATTACAATACGCAGACCGGCAAGTACCGCCTGATCGAGATGACAGAACGGTTTGCAGGGATCAGCCTGCCGCATATATCACTTATCGATCTCAAGAGGCAGTACCATCGCAAGGAAATGTACGAGCATTTCTCCGATCCGTTGGTGGATAAGATTCGCGAACAACTGGCTTTGGGCAAACAGATCATCATCTTCCAGAACCGACGGGGTTATGCTCCGTACATCGGTTGCCGCAAGTGCGGCTACGTGCCCAAGTGTTGCAACTGCGATGTCAGTCTCACCCACCACAAGCGAACGAACTCACTGATCTGCCACTATTGCGGATACACGATAAGTGTACCGCCGGTTTGCCCTGCATGCGGAGGTGAGTGGAGAGATTATGGTGTAGGCACTGAGAAGATTGAAGACGAGGTCGCCACGCTTTTTCCTGATGCCCGCGTTGCACGTATGGATCTGGATACAACTCGTAACAAGAATAGCCACCAGCACATTATCAATGCGTTTGCACGCCATGAGGTGGATATACTTATAGGCACGCAGATGGTCACCAAAGGCTTGCACTTCAACGATGTGTCTCTCGTTGCCGTCCTCAATGCTGACAGTATGATGCAGTCACCGGATTTCCGTAGTTACGAGCGCGCATTCCAAATGCTCGAGCAGGTAGCAGGACGCGCTGGACGAACAGGCACCGAAGGCGAAGTCTTCATTCAATCTTTTCAGCCGGATACACCGTTATACACCTTGTTGCAACGGCATGATTACGCCTCGTTCTATGCAGAGCAGTTGCGGGAACGACGCACATTCCGTTTCCCGCCCTTCTACCGCTTGATTGTGCTTACGCTCAAACATCGCGACTATACGAGGCTGGATACTGCTGCGCGCGAACTCAGCGAACGACTCCGGCAAATATTCGGAACACGGTGCTCCGATGTGATTATACCTCCTGTTGCACGTGTGCAGAACATGTATATCCGCTCCATTCGTTTGCGCATCGAAGCCAATGCATCGTTCTCGCAAGCCAAAACGCTCGTGATGCAACACATCCGCTACGTACTTTCCTTGTCCAACTGCAAGGGGACGATCATCCAACCGGACGTCGATCCGATGTAACGGAAACTAAGAATTTTCTCTTTGTGAAACTTACTTTACCAGCACTCCCTCATACACAGTGGGAGTTTCTCCGTACTTATTGCTCAGGCACAGCGAGTCTGCCGTAACGTAACCGTTCAGGTCCTTGATGATATACTTCTCGTAGGGTTTGCCTCCTGCTGTAGGCACTATATCGTTACAGGTGAAGCTTATTCCTTCTCCGGTCTTGGTATAGTCCACTCCGCTAATCAGCATGTCAATTGTCACCGGCATGGCGGCAGCGAACTTCACCTCAAACATGTACAGATCAAGTTTCTTGTCATCCACAAGCACCAGTTTGGTGCGAACGGCTTCCTTGGTAAATCCCGATGGGGGAATGGTCAGCAGTCCATATGCCTCATACGCCTTTGAGTTATCTTTCACCGGTTCTTCCTGTGTAGCGATGTGGCAGGACATCAGCAGTCCGGCAAGTACCAGCAGTGTAAATAATTTCTTCATTCTTCTTTGTAATTTATTGGTTAATATAGTAAAGTTTATTATATCTCAAATCGCATGGTTGCGCCCAACTCTCTGGGCTTGCCTCGCTGCAGGAAATCGTTGCCCATCGATCGGAAGTAGAATACGTCGTACCGCGTGCCGGTCAGGTTCTTTCCCCACAACTCCACTTGCACATATTGCCACCTCAGGGCTATTGTAGCAGCCAGCAGACCGTACACCGGCTGACTGCAATCATTCTGCTCGTTCCAATAGATGCGGCCTATACCATCACCCTTAACCGACACGGTTACCGCCTGCAGGGCTTTGTGCCCTATCATATACCCTGCTGTCAACAGCCCGTGCAGGGTGTGCTGCGGTGCGTAGGGGACATAGTGCCCCGAATAGTCGCCCATGCCGTCGTTGAAGGTAATGAACCGCGCATCGGTAAAGCCGTATGAGGCATCCAGCATCCCGAACCATTTGTCACGCGTCCAGCGGTACTGCAATGTTGCCTCGGCACCCCATATTCGTGAGCGGGCGGCATTAGCCATCATGCGACCTGTCGTCTTGCCATTGGGAAAGACGGTCACCTGCTGATCCATACATTGGATATGAAATACATCCACATCCACCTTCAGTCCCTCAGCAGGCGTAAAATGGGCACCTATCTCGAATGTCCAGTCCGTCTCGGGCTTATAGGATGTGATCGCTACGTCCGAGTAGCGCGGATCAGCCATATCCAGATGCATACCCATGTCTGCTGCCATATCCGTCATCACTTGGTTCTGGGTGATAGTGCTGAAGATCTGCGGGTTATATCCGCCGGCTTTGTAGCCTTTGGCTGCGTAGCCATATACCGTTCCCCATGATCCGTCATACGAAACGGCCAATCTGGGCAGCACCTGCCAGTACGGCTTGGACTGCCTGCCGCTAATCTCGGTGTGTACGTCCTCATAATCAGGCATAATCATCGTGAATCGGTAACTCAGGTCAGCCGTGCTCAGGTAGTCCATGCGCGTGTGTTCATAATCTATGCGCACGCCCGCGTTGATATGCCAGTGTCCGAACTGAAAATGACTTTGGTGATAGAGTGCCGCTCCGGCATTCAGCAGTTCAAACGAACTCGGGATAGGTAATGTGACATTGCTGATGCAGATAGAGTCATCGGGAAAAACGGTTTGTATTCCGTGATTGGCGTTACCCAGAATCAGCTCATCTATACCCTCGCGCATAAACGTAACGGGTGCATGCATCGCATTGGTTTTCAGGAAACTGCTCCATCCTACGTTCCACTCATACCATTCACAGGGTTTGGGGGCATACAGCAATGCATCCAGCGTTGCGTTATGTTGGCGTTGCGTCTGACGCAGAGTAAATATGTCGGCACGCGTATAGTCCTGATCCATCAGCATATCGTCATGCATATATTGATAACTGCCCGACAGTTGTACGCGCCAATCGTCATGCGTATATTCCGCGCGCACCGCTGGCAGTACAGATAGCCGCTCATAACTGCCCGGGCGGTTATAGTCTATTCTTCCTGTTGCCACCGAGGCATACGGAAAAGCTCCCTGCCTCACCCAATCGGCATACACCGTTCCGGTCACGCGCCATTCATCCGTCGGACGACCGTCCAGTACTATACGTCCGCCTGCCTGCTGACCGTAATCAACCTTTTGCCCTGTATAATCGTTCGTGTGAAATCCATCGGTGCGCAGATAACGTGCTGCTATACCCCAGCCGAACGGACGACTATTCGCCTCGCCGGCTTCCGATGCCTGATTGTTGCCGTAGTACGACATCTGCGCCTTGAGGGTATTGGCTGTTCCGTAGCTCACATCGCCGCGAATCAGTTGCCCCTCCAAATCAAGCGGTTGGATAGTACGTATCTCCATCACTCCGCCGGGGGAGTTTCTGCCGTAGCTGCTGCCTTGCGGACCACGTAACAGCTCGATACGTTTCACATCCTGCATCGTATGGTCGTACATATTTTTATCCAACAGCGGTACACCGTCAACCACCATACCCAATACCGGCTCATTGATCCTGCTGCCCAGACCTCGGATATATACGCTGCTGGTCATGGCGGAACCATAATCCGGCATATGGATATTGGGGACGAGTGCAGCCACATCTTTCGGTGCTGTCAGCTGTGCCGCCTCAATCATCCGCGCATCGAGAGCACTGACCTGCATCTGCTGTCGCGCTACAGGCACCGCTATACGCGAAACGGATACTTCCACGTCCGGCAGGGCTACCGTATCTGCCCAACCTTCAGGCGAAGCGGCGTGCACAATGGTTGCTGCCGTTGCCAGACATACTATGACTAATACCTTTATCCGCATGGATAGTTACACCCGCTATCTGCCGAAAGCGGGTGCAAAGGTACAAAATTTTTCTTAAACAAAGATTAAGATTATCTTAAGATACATCAAAATCCCCATAAATAGGTATGCGAAGTTCGTTCACGGCACCGTTGAAATCAAGAGTGAGGGAGAAGTGGTGCATAGTCAGGCGCGAACTGATCTTGAATATCCCGGGTTTGGCTCCCGGGAGCAGCGCTGCCAATATACTGTCCAGCATGCGTCTGAGCACATCAGGGTCGATTGTCAGTTCGTTCACAAACGGTGTGAGGTGCATCTGCGCCACCAAACCGGCAGCACTGATCTGCTGCTCATGACACCGTAGCCATTCTGCCAGTATCGACTGCAGATCCACCGTGTAACGGGTTACCGTGTGCTCGATACGCAGTATCAATCCCGCACCGCGGATCGTTTCTATCGGATACTTGCTGTTCCAACCCAGTTTGCGCCGTAGTGCAGTCAGGTGTACATCTATCGTGCCTGTATCGTATTTGAACCTGGCACCCCACACGTGGTCAAGCAGTTGCTGGCGCGTGCATAGCCTGTTAGCATGCGCCGACAAGTAATCCAGCAGCCCGTACTCCAGACCGGTCAGGTGAATCACATGACCCTGCTTACGCACCAGGCGTTGCTCACGATCAATCTCAACATTATCGATTACAGGGATGAACATTCTGTATTATTTTTCCGTTTACTCCGCAGGTACTATATCCTCCACTTTCATCTGTAGTGAAGTCACGCCGTTGTAGGTGTTCTGCTCCAGACTGTAGCATACATCCACAGCATTGCCGTTCTGAATAAACATTGCCATATCTCCTTTTCCGAACGCTATACCGCTGATTGCCACGCTGCGGTCGGTCAGGTCCAGCTTGAGGTGCTCGCCCTGCTTGCCCACCCGCTTGGTGTATCGGTTGTTGATCAGCCCGCGCGTCACAAATCGCGGATGGGGATTATCCGGTCCGAAAGGTTCCAGATGGCGCAATACATTATAAAACTGCTTGTCTATATCCTGCAACAGCAACTCTTCCTCCACGCGGATAACAGGCATAAGCTGCTCGTCGGTTATATGTGCTGCCACATATTGCTCAAACCGCCTTTTGAACTCCGGCAGGTTAGCGGGCAGCATGCTTAATCCTGCGGCAAACACATGTCCGCCGAAGTTAGTCAGCAGGTCGCGGCATGAGTCGATAGCCGAGTAGATATCAAATCCGCCTACGCTGCGTGCCGAGCCGGCTATCAGCCCGTCTTCTGTATCAGCGAGCACGATGGTTGGACGGTAATAGTTCTCCGTCAGTCTGGATGCCACTATACCCAACACGCCTCTATGCCAGTTGGCTCCGTACGCCACGTTCGTATGTTTGTTGGGATGCTCTGGGTCCGCCTCCAACTGCTGCAGAGCCTCCTGCGTGATCTTCTCATCCCTCTCTTTCCGCTCGCTGTTGAAGGCTTCGATGGTCTGCGCGATTTCCGTTGCCACCGTGGCATCGTTGCTTATCAGCAGTTCGACAGCAGCACGCCCGGATTTGATTCGTCCGCAGGCATTCAGTCGCGGACCGATGCGGTACACCAGGTCGGATATGTTCACCTGCTTGCCCTCCAGGTCAGTCATCTTCAGCAGCCCTTGCAGTCCCACCGACGGTCGTGTATTGATCTGCTTGATGCCAAAGTATGCCAGTACGCGGTTCTCGCCGGTGAGCGATACAATATCCGATGCTATCGACATTGCCAACAATTCAAGCAAAGGGTTGAGCGCGGTATCAAACGGCATGTTGTGCGTCTGCGCGTATGCTTGCGCCAGTTTGAAGCCAACTCCGCAGCCCGACAGTTCCTTGAACGGATAGGGATCATCCGTCTGCTTGCTGTCCAGCACGGCTACAGCCTGCGGCTGTTCGTCACCGGGCATGTGGTGGTCGCAGATGATAAAGTCTATCCCGCGTTTGCGCGCGTACTCTACTTTGTCTGCTGACTTGATACCGCAGTCCAAGGCGATGATCAGCGTGCATCCTTGCTCCTGCGCATAATCCACACCGCGGAACGATATGCCGTAACCTTCCGTATATCGGTCGGGAATGTAATAGTCGATATTCGTATAGAACGCACTCAGGAATCGGTACATCAGTGCCACTGCCGTTGTGCCATCCACATCATAATCGCCGTAGATAAGTATCTTCTCGCCGCTGTCCACGGCTCGTGACAGTCGCTGTTCCGCCTCGCGCATACCGAGCATCAGCATCGGGTCATGCAGTTGACTGAGTGCCGGATGCACGAACGCCGAAGCCTGTTCGCGGGTCGTTATGCCGCGACGTACCAGCAGAGCCGCAGCCACAGGACTGATCTGCAGTTCCCGTGACAGCTTGTCGCGCAGTGCTGCCTGCTCATCCGACAATGTTTGTATTTGCCACAAATATTTCACTTGCGAACTATCTTCTTTACTCTGAGAACTCCAAACGCACAAGTTTTCTGTCCGTATCTCTCCATAGCGGCAATGCTTCGCGATAATGCTTGAGCCCGGGCATGGATAGTTCGGCTATACGTGTACCTTCTTCGTTATCTGCGAACTTCAGCAGTTCGTTCATACGTGTGTCGTATGCCACCGAGTGTCCGTTGTAGTGCCAGCCTGCACCATCCTCGCCCACCAGATTAGCTGCCACGATGTAACACTGGTTCTCCACGGCACGTGCTGCCACGAGTATATCCCACATCACCACGCGTGCTTCGGGCCAGTTGGCACTTACCAGAATCAAGTCATAGTCATCGCCCCATACGTTTCGTGCCCATACGGGGAACCGCACGTCGTAGCAGATGAGCAGCAGGATCTTTACGCCTTGATAGGTGAATATCGTACGTTTCTTGCCGGGCGTGAAGAATCGGTCCTCGCCTCCGGTGGCATAGAGGTGCCGTTTGTCGGTGAACTGCGGAGCGGCATGGGGTGACAGCAGGAATCCGCGATTGTACAGTTTGTCGCTGTCACGGCAGATGAACGTGCCGGCAATGGCTATACCGGTCTCGTTGGCAGTCTGCTGCAGGGTGGTGATTGTATATCCGTCGGTGGTCTCTGCCAGTTCGGGCTGATCCACGCAGAACCCTGTACTGAACATTTCAGGCAGCAACGCCACATCGGTCTTTCCGACCAATGCAGCGATGCGAGTTACGGTGTCACCGACATTTTTGCGAACATCTCCCCATGCTACGGGGTACTGCAATACAGCTACTCTCATTTAGCCTTGGGCTTGCTGATGGTCTCGCGCATGGCGGTATCAGCCTGGATGTTCTGCATGCGGTAATAATCCATTATTCCTAAATTTCCGTTTTTGAACGCCTCCGCCATAGCCTGGGGCACAAGCGCCTCAGCCTCAATCACCTTGGCGCGTGCCTCTTGTGCTTTGGCTTTCATCTCCTGCTCGTTGGCAATAGCCATTGCACGGCGCTCCTCGGCTTTGGCTTGGGCAATGTTCTTGTCAGCCTCAGCCTGATCCATCTGCAGTTGTGCACCGATGTTCTTTCCCACGTCGATATCGGCAATATCGATACTCAGTATCTCGAATGCCGTACCGTCGTCCAGACCTTTGGACAACACCAGTTTGCTGATGCTGTCAGGGTTCTCCAGCACTTGCTTGTGGCTCTCGGCACTACCGATAGAACTGACTATACCTTCGCCTACACGCGCAAGGATCGTATCCTCGCCTGCACCGCCTACGAGCTGCTTGATGTTCGCACGTACAGTCACACGTGCCTTGGCTATCAGCTGTATACCGTCCTTGGCAACGGCAGCTACCGGCGGAGTGTCAATCACCTTGGGGTTGACAGACATCTGCACCGCCTCAAACACGTCACGGCCGGCGAGATCGATAGCCGTAGCCATACCGAACGGCAACTGAATACCTGCCTTGCTGGCACTTACCAGAGCATGTACCACACGCTCGATATGTCCACCGGCAAGGAAGTGCGCCTCCAGACCGTCACGTTTCACGTCCTGCAATCCGGCTTTGTGAGCCTCGATCATACAATTAACGATCTTCGTGGGCGGCACACGACGGATACGCATCAGAAACAGTTGAATCAGTGAGATTCGTACCCCGCTGACTTGGGCGTTGATCCACAACATGAACGGCACGTAGTAGAAGAACACGATTACTGCAATCACAAGCAGCACAATCAGAATAATTTGTAATGTTTCCATACTATTGATTTTTTTAAATTTATTATTCCTTCGTTATATGTCCGGCAGCTCAGCGGTCTAATGTTTATCAGCCTCAGCGGTTTCTTCCATCTCTTCCGCTTGCTTTTGCAGGCGAGCAATCTTCTTGCCCGGTTCAGCCAGTTCGACCGTATCGTCAATCTTTGCATCCAGGCCCATCTTTTCTATTGCGTTACTCTTGTAGAACGCATACACAGCCAGAGCTGTGGCAGCCAGCACGACAAAGAATGTTATATGTCCTGCCGTGGCACCGATCACCATGTAGGCATACACCACTGCCCCCACCAGGCAGGCTCCGCCGGCTATACCGGCTATACCCATTCCCGGGATGAGAAACAACTCCAGCACGAGCAGCAACACGCCCGCCAGAGATAACAGTACAAGTATCAGAATATCCATAGCGTATTTGTTTTAGTGGTTAGTAGTCATGTTTCAGTCTGTTGGTTACGAGAGAAGATCTTCCTGTTTCGGAAAAGCCACGCAAAGTTACAAAAATTTTTTGATTTATGCAAGTATTCTGCCAAAATAATCTATTCTTTTCGCAATTTTTACGTCTGCGCCTCTGTTCCCCGCTGCAGTTCTACTATTATCTGTTCGTCTGCCGGCAGCCACTTCACAGTGTTCAGGTCTTCAGGTTTCAGCCATCGTGCCGCCTCATGCTCTAACAACACCACGTGTCCGTCGGGTAAGGTGCAGCGGTAGCAGTACAACGTTAGATGAAAGGCGGGATAGTCATAATCCACCGTATACATCAGTTCCCCTATCTCTATATCCGCATCCAGCTCCTCGCGTATCTCGCGTCGCAGGGCTTGTTCAGGTGACTCACCTGCCTCAATCTTCCCACCTGGAAACTCCCACCAGTCTTTCCACTCTCCGTACCCTCGCTGCGTGGCAAATATACGTCCGCTACCGTCGATGACGATAGCCGCCACGACCCGTATGGTTCGGCGCGAGGTACTGCTATGTGACTGGGTTGGCATGACTACTGATAGATTTGAGATACAAAGATACAACTTTTTTTTGAATTATGCAAATATTTTGCACTTTTTTTGATCATGCGACAAGATATAGCACTTTGTTGTATTATCTTTGCATCGGATTTCGCGATCAGTTGACCGTTTTTGTCCGCAACGGAACTATTAGCCCGTGCGCAGACAGGCAACAGTAAATCGCGCAAAAATAGATAATACATTTGCATATATCAAATATTTTTTGTAACTTTGCATGCAATTGGGCACTCAGCATAATAATATGAAAATCAGTACACATATAAAGGACGGAAAAGCCACGCTTACGCGAGGCACAGCCAACGAAAAAGACGTAGCTCAAAAGAGACATGCTTCGTCATATCCCTCTTCGTCGGCTTCTGTGGGCGTCAGCCCGCAGTATCGTGCCCCAATCAAGCACAATATGCACCGCCGTAAGACGGGGCATGATTATTCCCGCCCGGGAGCATACCTCATCACCGTAGAGACCACCGACCGCCAGCGCCTCCTTGGCACGCTACAAGGCGACAGCCCGAACACGGCACAGATAGCCCCCACCACGCTCGGCGAAACGGTAATAGCCGAGTTCCGAGCGATAGAGCGCAAAGTGCAAGAGTCTGCCGGTTGTCAAGTGCAGGTACTGCAATACCAATTGATGCCCGATCATTTCCATGGTATCCTCTATATCCGCGAGCAATTGCCGCAAGGCTGGCATTTAGGTAAGATCATCGGTGCCTGGAAAGGAGCCTGCTCCCGCGCCTATTGGGAGGCATCTCCTTCGTATGCTTCGTCGAGCGTCAGCTCGCCGTTATCGTCACCTCCCTCTTCGTCGGCTTCTGTGGGCGTCAGCCCGCAGGAAAGATCTCCCCTCTTTAGCGCCGGATATAACGACCGCCCTCTAACAGCACCGGGACAACTACAGGGCTGGATATCTTATCTACGTGACAACCCGCGGCGACTATGGCTCAAGCATCATTACCCTGATCGCTTGCGTAAGGTGTATAACTTCACTATCGGCGATAGTCAGACGCGATATACGGCGGTGGGCAATACTTTCCTGCTAAAATATCCGGAGCGGCAACAAGTACGCTGCCATCGCAATCTGACGGCAGAACAGATACACAATGAAGTTAATCATTACCTGCATATAGCTCGGACGGGTGTGGTGTTGGTATCGCCTTTTATCTCTCCGGCGGAGAAAGCAGTCTATGAGGCCTGCTATAAGGAGCAACTGCCAATGGTGCGACTTGTCAAACGTGCGCTGGATGGCAAGTTTGTCTATCCGCAGGGACGTGATTTTGATGCTTGCGCGCAGGGATTCCTTGTTGTGCTTGCGCCTTTTGCTACTGGTAGCGAGAATGCCGCAGACTTGCGCATCTCGCGCACGCAATGCCTCACGCTCAACGACTGCGCCGCCGAGCTTGCTTCGTCAGTTTCTCGTCGCATCAGCGATGAGTATAACGGATATGTACCACAGCAGATTTCGCCTTAAAATGCACATCTGTTTAATTTTTCTTCGGGAATTGTTGCAAATGTGCATTTTTTTTCGTAACTTTGTAGCATCTTTCCCGAAAGGGACACGCCGCACACTCAAGGAGATCGGCACACTGGGCTTCGGCTCATGCCACACGTTCTGGAAGCACAAGAAACGTATCTTGCGTGAGGAGTACCACATGATCTGGCGCAGCCCGCAAGACCTCAATTCGGAATGTTGCTTTGACTAAAGGCTCAGAAGATAAGTAATTACAACGAGAATTTACAATATTTCACAGATATGTTCTTTCAAAATAGTGTCATTAAGAAATACCTTGCCGTACAAGAGGCAGAGCAGGTAACTAAATCGTGGGAAATATACAAGGCATACTTCCTTAATCCTGCCATTCAGGAAAATATCCGTGCATCCAAAGAGGAGCAGTTTCAAGAGGGTTTCCTCCGAGAACTGTTCGTCAAAGTCTTCGGATATACCCTCAATCCGACACCCGACTTCAATCTCATCACCGAACAGAAGAACGAGACCGATGCCAAGAAAGCAGACGGAGCTATTCTCCGTGACGGAAAGGTAATAGGTGTCATCGAATTGAAAGACCATAAGACTACAGACTTAAGTCAAGTTGAACGGCAGGCATTTGGGTATAAGAGTCAGCATAAGGATACAAAATATGTCGTTATCTCCAATTTTGAGAAATTGCGTTTCTACATTGACAATGCCGTGGTGCATATCGAGTGGAACCTATTCACACTGACCGAAGAACAATTCCGGCTGCTCTATTTCTGTTTGGCTTGGGCTAACATACAAGTTGACAGCCCTATCAAAGCCAAGGCTGAGAGCGTTAGCAATGAGGATGAGATTACTCAACAACTCTACAAAGACTACTCCGCCTTCAAACGTGAGATTTTCGCGGACATATTGGCGCATAACACCGACGAAAACACACCCAAGGAGCAAATTCTGCTTCTCTTCAAAAAGACCCAGAAACTGCTTGACCGCTTGCTCTTTATCTTCTTTGCGGAAGATAGTGGCCTGTTGCCGCCCAACTCAATGGTGGAGATTCTCAACCAATGGGAAAGACTCATAGAGATGGATGAGTATAGACCATTGTACGACCGCATTAAGAAGTATTTCGGTTATATGAATACAGGTTTTCAGGGGAAGAAATATGAGATATTCGCCTATAACGGCGGACTTTTCAAACCCGATGAAATCCTCGATAATCTCACCATCAGCGATGATTTACTGGCGCGCTTTACACGCAAACTGGCGGACTATGACTATTGCACAGATGTTGATGTCAATATTCTCGGGCACATTTTCGAGAACTCACTCAACGAGATTGAAGAAGTAACCGCGCAGATCAATGCCGGAGAAAAGCCTTCCGTCTCCAGGCGCAAGCGCGATGGTGTTTTCTATACTCCGCAATATATCACAAAATATATTGTAGAGAACACTGTTGGCAAGCTTTGTGCAGAAAAGAAAGCCTCAATGGGTATTGACGAACAAGAGTATTTCGCCGACAAGAACCGCCAGACTGCAACAAAGAAACGTCTCCTTGATCAATTGAGCGCATACCGTGAATGGCTATTAGGTATCACTATTTGTGACCCGGCTTGCGGTTCGGGCGCATTTCTCAATGCCGCACTCCAGTTCCTCATGGCGGAGCATAAACTGATTGACGAGATGGAAGCTAAACTGACCGGCTCTACGATTGAGTTCCCGGGTGTAGAAAACAGTATTTTGGAGAATAACCTCTACGGCGTGGATATCAATGAAGAAAGTGTGGAGATTGCTCGTTTGGCATTGTGGCTTCGTACCGCTAAACCGCACCGCAAACTATCCTCGCTAAACAACAATATCAAGTGCGGCAACTCGCTTATCTCCGATCCCGAGATAGCCGGCGACAAAGCCTTTAATTGGCAAGAAGAGTTCCCGCAAGTCTTTGAGAAAGGCGGCTTTGATGTAGTTATTGGTAATCCACCTTATGTGCATTTAGAGAATATCAATGAAACTTCTACCGCGTTAGCTCAAACTGGGGAATTTAAAACATACAACAAACGCGGAGATTTATACTGCATTTTTGTAGAGAAAGGTTTCAAAATTGCAAAAGAACATGCCTATGTTTCCTATATTATGCCTAACAAATGGATGCAGGCGGGTTACGGAAAGGAATTACGAGAGTTTATGCTCTCCCGTAATCTCAAACGCATAATAGACTTTGGAGATTTACAAATCTTTGAAGGAGCAACAACTTATCCTTGTATCTTTATTGGAAAGAACGATAGTGAAGCATCTACGATGAAAGTCTCTGTATTAAAGCAGGATAAAGTTACTGATTTTAATCTAATGATAAGTGAGACGGAAGAGATATTTGCTTTGTCAGAGTTCACAAGTGACACTTGGGTTATTTCATCCAAAAAAGAGAAAGAGTTTTTAGAATTATTATCTCAAAAACACAAATCCCTTTCTTCGATAGTTGAAGGAGCTTATCGTGGCGTGTTGTCTGGCTTATCTGAAGCATTCTTGATTTCTGAAGAAGTATATCAACAAATTATATCTGCTGATGCAAAAGCTGTACTGGTAATAAAACCTTTCTTGCAAGGGCGTGACATAAGTGCATATACCAACGCGCAAGCGAGAAGCTACCTGATATTATTTGAAAAAGGATTTACTTCTGCCAAGTATGGCAGCAATATTGATGAGCCAACGGCATGGAGCTATATTAAGCGCGACTTTCCATCTATTGCTCAATGGTTGGAACCATTTGCGGAAAAAGGACGTAAAAGAACGGATAAAGGAGAATATTGGTGGGAATTGCGTACATGTGATTACTACGCACAATTTGAAGTTCCAAAGATTATATATCAGGTATTTCAAATAAAGCCATGCTTCCTGTTGGATGAGAGTGGATTGTATTGCAACAACTCTGTTTGGTTTATTCCTACAAACAACAAGGCATTGTTGGCAATTCTCAATTCTCGTATGGGCTGGTGGCTAATAACAAAGTATTGTTCTCAAATACAAGGTGGATATCAATTGATATGGAAATATTTTGGTAATATTCTTATCCCTGTTATTGAGGGCGAATTGGCAGAGCAGTTATCTATTCTCGCTAACCAAATGATTTCTTTGAACAAAGACCTTCAAGCTAAACGTGCGCGGTTCTTGCGTCGCTTGCAGGACAATATGCCGGACATCAAAATCACGGGCACTTTGGAGACTTTCGACACCTTGGATTTTGCGGGCTTTGTATCAGAACTCAAAAAACAGAAAATCAAGCTATCTTTGGCTCAGCAGGACGAGTGGGAAGAGTATTTTGGACAGTACAAAACAGATTGTGAAGAATTGAAATCTTCTATCGCAGCCACGGATGCAGAGATCAATAACCGTGTTTATGCCCTCTATGGTCTCACAGACGATGAAATAAAACTGATTGAACAATAATGTTCGGGACAGTTCAAACAATTAGAAAAAGACTAACCATGGCTAAGACAAACTTTTTCAAAAATTTTATGTGACCAAATTGACTAAATTGACCAAATTGACGCGAACTTGGTCAAAATGGTCAATTTGGTCATGTAAAAAAAATTAACTCACCTCGCGCGGATGTGAGGGCGCGTAGATAGTTGTTCCTTGGTTGTTATTTAGCACTTATCGGGGGCTAATCGCTCTACAGTAGGATAACAGTAGCACCCGTTTACGTGTCGATTACGTCTCGTTTACGTGTCGTTATCGACTCGTTGTCGAGTTTATCCTAGACAATACTCGTTCCTATCACCTTTGCATCACCTACTGTCGCACTACTGTCAAGCAAGTTATTCCGCAACTTTTTGCTTTTTTATTCCGCAACTTTTTGCTTTTTTATTCCGCAACTTTTTGCTTTTTTACTCCGCAACTTTAGAAATTCGGCTAACCGATACAACAATTTTATATTTGTCAATGCTGCAACATTGATTCAACAATCTCTCGATATTCCATCGATATACCCCCGATCGAACGGAACGATTTGAGGTAAAAGACATGAATATAAAGCTACGGTGTCATCGGAAAAATCGAGCCGTTTAGCAGGCGGCAGAAATACACGGAATTGCACTTGCAGCTGACAAAATGAAGAAAAAGTAGTATATGCATTTGCATATATCATTTTTTTTTCGTAACTTTGCAAGCCTTTATTAAGTCGAAAGTCAAAAGTCAAAAGTCAAAAGCTGAATTATGAATATGCAAAAGTTAACATATCTTATTTGCGGGACAGTGCTGGCGGTAGGACTGCTGGCAGGATGTCACAAGCACACATACGATTTTTCGTACTCGCCCACTAACCCCAAAGCCGGCGCGAAAGTGTCGTTCATCAACCAGAGCGATGCAGGCGAGAGCTGGGTGTGGAAGTTCGGCGACGGCAGCACATCCACGCTCAAGAGTCCCACACACGTTTATACCAAAGCCGGCACATACACCGTGGAGCTTATGGCCGACTCGAACAAGAGCCGGACGATCACCCATATCCTTGAGGTGCTGGATTCGCTGCCTTCGATCAGTATGCAGTCCGACACCGTGCTGCAGTATCAGCCGCTGACGATGAAGGCCGCGCTGTACAACCCGACCAAAGCCAAGGTGACCTACCTGTGGGAAGTGGATGAGAAGTTGTTCGTGCTGACCAAAGGCAGTCTGACCGGCGACAGCGTGGTAGGATACTTCACCAACTACGGTTGCACGACGGAGATCACACTGACGACCACCGTAGGCGGCAAGACGACAACCGACCGCCGCACGATAGTGCTGGTGGACAACGATGCGCCGACATTAGTGATGGAGACCGCCGACGGAGCGCTGTGGCGGCAACGTTTATACAGCGGCATCTATGAGAGCGTTAAGCCGTACGAAGGCGACCCGCAGGTGATCCAGGCAGCCAACGACAGCATCGGCGTTTTGAACGGTGTGACCTACGATATTCACGATATGCCCGTACTGACGGACAAGAACGTGAAAGCGCTGCAGATAGATGCTATCAACAGGAAGTTATACGTCATTCTGGACGACGGTTTGTACGTAGCCAACGCCAACGGCGATCATCTGGAGCAGATAAGCGACACACCGGCACAGACGTTATTGATTGACAGCGAGCAGAACAGCCTGTACTGGAGCGACAGCGGCGGTGTATGGGTAATGCCGCTCGTAACGAACCCGCAGAACATAATAGGCGAGCAACTGCGCGAAAAAATAACGCAGGTGAACGAACTGGAAAGCGTGGGGAGAATGATAGTCAAAAGTCGAAAGTCGAAAGCAAAAGTCGATAGTCGATAGTAGAAAGTCGAAAGCTATATTATAAATTATA
>CALZOG010000004.1 GCA_945827635.1 uncultured Bacteroidales bacterium | reverse complement strand
TGTTGATGTAGCTGTCCATGTATGTTGAGTTAATTTATGCCTTAAACAAAATACGGCTGCAAAGTTACAAAAATTTATTGAGAAATGCAAATTTATTCTTAATAATTATTCGAATATATGCATTTTTTTTCATTTATTAGTATTTGAGGAACTTTATTCCGTTCTGAATCAACACACCTGTTGCATCCTCGCCCACCTGAATACCCAGCACGTTATATACCGGCAACTGCCAGTTGATTTGGGATGAACTGCCGAACAACGCATCGACATCTGTAGGTGTTTCAGTGGTGTCGGTAGAGTAGATCGTCTTGGAGCCCATAGGCAGGTTGGTAGAACTTACCTCCGGCACATCCCTTAGGTCAAAGTAGGCTTTGTACTGCCCTGTAGTGGCACGACCGCCTTCTGTTACGAGGCGCAGACGGCTGTTTGACAAGCCATAGCAACCGGCAGGTACCGCCAACGGTTCCTCACTCAGGTTGCCAACCAATCCGAGCGCAGGAACGACCTCGGCAGCTGTAATCTCGCCGTAATATGCATTCAGCGGAGAAGAGAGTGTATGAACTACGTATGGTCTGCCGGCTTCCAATATACCTTCTTCAGGCGTCAGGGCAACACCTGTTACCTTGCTGCCGCTTACAAATTTGCCGGTTACGTTATATACATCAGCAGTCTCAAGGAAAGTCTGACTGACAGCATACGGCAGACAGATTGTGATATACTGGTCGTCAGTTACTCCGCCACGGGTGTATGTCTCAGCCACTTGCAAGGCATTGAGACTCTGCACGGATGCAGAGACTGACAGGTGCCAGTTGTTGGCATCGTTTCCTGTCTTGTCGGCGACAACAAAGGCGCGGTTCTTGCTATCGTAGCACAGACCTGTATTTTCGGCTGTTACGAACTGACCGGCATCGTTGACAGTCCATGCAAAACGCTCTGCACGCATAGCAATATTCTTTCCATGCACAGCCAGATACTGACCGGTGCTATTGGAGAGGTAGTTGCTAGCGCGTCCGCGCTGAATATACCATGTGATGTCAGCGATGTTTGTTCCGGGTTTGTAGTAGTAGGTGTCGTCGAGACCGATTAGTTCGAGGGCAGCGATAGCGGAATCGGTTATTTCGTGCGTTACGGCAAAGTATAGTCCATCCAGTTCGCTAACCATCATTATCGGCTCGGGTTCAGAGCAGGTGGAGGTGGTGTAGTACGTTGTACTTGCACCGGCAGCGCTCCACGTGACAGAGACGCTTGTCAGATACATTGCGCCACTGGCGGAACGAAGACCAATATATGCATAATCTCCGGTAACAGTTAACTCGGTAGATGTACCATAAACGATTGTGCCTAACAATGTACCGGCGTTGTCTCCATACAAGTCTGTTGCAGCGGAATATGCTGTATTCTTACCGTACACATTCAAAGTTCGGTCGCTTGTGGTATTACTATTCCATTCTACAGTAACCTTTGTTACTTTGCCACCGGAAGCAGTGGTAATGATTCCCGAGTTACTTTTATCACTACGGAGTTGGATTGACTCATTGCCTCCAGCGGACTGACCTGCATATACAGCACCTGAAGCAAGTGTTTTGCCACTCCATCCACTATATGATGTGCCGGTAATTCCTGTTGTTGCGCGAGTCAGTTTGTCGGTTACTGAACTTGCACCACCACCCTCGCTATAGCTGAATACGGCGTAGTAATCTTGGTCTTGCGACACGGTAAAATCAGTTATCCATGTATGTGCTGTGGTGTTCTCGGCATCCAAGGTGTTCTTCCACCAACCTTCGAAGCTATACGCGCCGTCACACGGAGTCGGATCAGACGGCACGTTGGGTGTGCTGCCTTCATATACGTTTTGTGAGCTTGCAAGTGTGCCCTCCACGTAGAAGTTGATGGCGTACTTTTGTTTCTCTACAAATGTAGCAGAAATCGCCACATTGCTCTCGGGCATAGTGAATGTGCGAGTGTTACCATCGCCGTTGACGGTAATCGGGCTTCCGTTTTCATCCTCAACGGTCAACGTAGCCAGATTGTACCACTCATCAGGAGTGATGGTGACGGTTACTGTGCTTCCTGAAGCGGCTGTTCCGCTTGGCGAAGTTGTGATAGTACCATGTTCGGTATCGTTGACAGTAATCTCGTATAGGACAGGTGCCGAACACAATGTTGAGTAGCCGGTGTAAGTGGTTGTGCTGCCTGCAGAATATTTGTACAGATGGATCTTTCCGCTATTTGCATAATTTGAAGCCGTAGCGGACGTATAACTACGCCAATCGCTTCCCGTACCATACGCAGCACAGTAACGACCGGTTATTGCATCATGTAGAGCGAAATCTGGCACAGACGTATTCAATTCAAACGTCCATGTGTCAGAGGTATTACCTACTCGCAAGCCATTATTGTTATTGAATGTATAAAGATAACTGCCTTCCGAGTTTGTAATTGTAGCTACATGGCCGTCGCTCATCTCAAATGTCCATTGCATCGCTGCCGATACAGTTGAAGTGATCTTCTTGTCAGAAATGCTCAACACATAATCATTACTCTTCACAGGTGCAGAAGATGTCGTTATACTTGGCAATGCATAATTTCCATTTTCGATAACATAAGTACCATTCGTAATACTATCCAAGGTCTCGACTTGCGACCAACCTCCGCTGCCACTTCCGTTTGTTGTTTGGGTGGCAAACACGGCGTAGTAATTCGTGCTGTTGTTGGAGGGCATAGTTTTGGTGCTTGCATCCGTGAACAGGTCAGCGGGGGCTGTGGTTGCATCCGAGTAGTCGGCAGTTGCTGTCCAGCCCACAAAGACCTTTCCGTTGCAATCGATTGTCGGGTCAGCTATACCGGCAAGTGCCTCGCCTGCGTAATTCACTTCAGCGGTCGGTGTGCCGGATACGTACCAGTTGACAGTATATTTCGTATCCTCAACCATAGTGACATTGATAGCCACATCCTTATCCGGCATAGTGAATGACCAGTTGCTACTCGAACCGGTGACAACTACACCGCCATCGGCAGTTACGCTACCTATCGAGTAGTGCGCAGCAGGGGTAATCACGATAGTTACCGTTGAGCCATAAGACACATTGTTCACGGGCGAAATGCTGCTATTATTCACCATAACTGTTGCGCCGGTCGGAGACGGAGAGAAGGTCACCTTGTGGGTGTTCGCCTGCCAAACAGCGTAGAGAGTAGTAGCAGCCGTGATAGTAATCGACGCACCATCGTTATAGACCTTTGCGCCACTTGCTTCTGTAGCCCAGCCTTGGAAGGTATAACCAGTGCGGCTGAAGGCGTTTGCCGTAAGAACGGTTGCTGTATTGTAATCAACTTGCTGTGTGGTAGTAGTACCGCTGCCGTCGTTCATGTCGAAGGTAACGGTTACCTTGCCGTTGACCGTGAAGGTTGGAGTGGTCACATCTTTCGAGCAATAGCCGTCCGCGCCAGCCCAATGGGCGGTAACGGTGGCTGTACCGGCACTTACCGGTGTGACTACACCCGAAGCGTTAACCGTCAGTACAGAAGTATTGCTTGACTCATAAGTCACAGCACCGTACTGCGTACCGATGATGGTCGGGGAGACGGTTGCCCCTCCGGCAGTCAAGGTATATGTGCTATAGCCGAAAGTTATATCCCATGGGCTACAACCGACAGGCGTAGCGGTAGCCGTACCGGCGTCGCTCTCGCACGTCGAGGTCGTACCATTGGCTACCACACTCGTCGTGTAGCTCAATCCGTTCACCAGACCTGTGATTACACAGGTGTTGGTTGTGCCGGAGTGCGTAACCTCTCCTATCTCTACAGCACCACACTCGGTGGTGTAACCTACGCCCTTGTCGATAGTAACCGAATAGCCGTTCGTTGCGTTTTTAATGTCACTCCATGTCAGGGTTATTGTGCCATCAGACGGAGTAGCGGTAACTGTCGGGGTGGATAGCTTACCCGAGCAGTTGCATTCCTCCGGTTCGCTGGCGTAGTAGGTTGTGGTTGTTGAGCCGCCGCCTGAAGTTGACCAAGTTATAGTAATCGTATTAAGGTACAATGCGCCCGAAGATGAACGAATACCTATGTACTCATAATCTCCGCTCACGCTTAATTCTGTTGAGGTACCTTTTACGATTGAACCTAACTTTGTGCCTTGCTTACTATTGTCATACAAGTCTGTGGCAGCAGAGTATACAGAATTCTTGCCATAGATATTTATTGTTCCTCCGCTGCTTGTATTTGAATTCCAAGCCACTGTAACCTTTGCGACCTTACCACCGGAAGCAGTGGTTACAATACCCGAATTGCTATTCTTACTACGCAACTGAATGGCGCTATTGCCACCGGCAGAGTTTCCGGCATATACAGCACCCGAACTTGCAGTTTTTCCTGACCAATTTGAGTACGTTGAACTGCCACTTGTGACACCTGTTGTGGTAAGCGTTAATTCATCATCTGTAGTACCCATCGTTGCGCGGTGCGGTGTACTGCCGGAAGATTCGGTCTTGGCATAGACGGCATAGACTGTACTTGCTGAAGATACAGATGTCACATAACTGGGTTGAGTTGTTGTTGTTTCGTTCACCTTAGTTGTTGCCCAGCCGTCGAATGCCCAGTTATCACAAGCTGCTGACTCGGTGTTCTTGGCAGGCAAGTTATATGTACCTGATTGTCCGGTAATGGCCTCTGTGAGACCATTACGCGAGAGGATAACTGTATAGGTAGTAGTTACAGGCGGAGTGTAGCCTTCGAATGTCGGGGTGAGGTTTGCCAACGTGACTGTCTCACCAGTATGGTTACCCCAGATGTACTCCACCAGTTCGGGATAATCGATGAACGGGTTACGGTTGCCCTGTTGGGTCTGAATACCGTCGTTGCGATCTATCTCTTTCTGCGAAACAGGATCCTCGCGGTGCCACTTCAAAAGAAGTGCCACGCCGTAGCCTGTCAAACCGTAATAGTGCGCTGCATCATAAGCAGTATTGAAGATAGCCGCGCCATCGCCAGTGGTGAATGTCTGGTAATCGCCATTTGCCCACTTTATCATCGTACCGAAATAGCCGCGTGCAAAGTCACCTTTGTACTCGTCCATCGGTTCGAAGACCTTTGACGTGGAACACGACTGACTGGATGAGCCGGAAGCATTCAGGATAGAATTAGAGATTGAAATACTTTTCGGCGAGCCGAGTTTGCAACCGGACTGTGACGTATAGGTAGCTGATTCGACTTCGCCAAAAGCATAATTACTACGCCGGTTGTTTACGTAGCCATCGGTAGGCACGACGTGGAAGAGGTCTGTGCCGGGAGTGGTTTTGCTTGTCGAACTACCAAACCAACTCTTGGGGATAGAGTGCTCACGGTTATATGAGTCACCTTCCTTGCTGAAGTTTGCGCCTTGAGCCGAACCACCGCAGGTATATGCTGTAGCATTGCTGTACATATCCCATACTTTGTCTGAAGAGTTTAGATCAATGGCGCAATAGGCAGTCCATAATCCGTCATAGGTCAGACCTTTGTAACCTGTCTTGGCTACTGTATGTACAGCGTCAAAAAGGTTCTTGCCGCTCTTGCCATCAACTGCGTTATAGTACGTCGGAGTTACAGCGTATAGATTACCCAAGGCACACCAGACGGTGAACGCAAGGGTGATAATATATTTAGTAGTCTTCATAACTATTGTGTGTTTCATGATTGGGACTTAATGGAATACGGCATAATAAGTTACATCAGCATTAACAGCACCACCGGCAGAGATAAATGCCGGAGCAGAGGCACCGGTGTAGTGTTCGGTAGTTGTCCAGCCGGCAAAGGTCAGGGCATCGTAACCTCCGGGATTCTCAGGCAGCACGAGTGCTGCGCCTGGAGCGTAGTTCTGCGTTGTGAACACGTCACCGCAGACCATGTATGTAACAGTCTTGGGAGCAACAACGTTGATTGTGTAAGTGGCGGTTTTGGTTGTACCATTCTCGGTGTAAGTAACCGTCACAGTTTTGCTACCTGCTGTGGACATATCCGGTGACACAGTTACATTGGTCGGTTCAATGGTTTGTGGAAAGCAGTTGCTGTAGTTGGCGGTTACGACCAAGCCGGTATAATCCAGCGTAGCGCCTATGGCAAACGACTTCTGCACCGAGGAGGTGTTGAGGCTTATGCCCGAAAGTGCACACGCTACTCCGCATGTGAGCGAGTAGTCGGAGTATGTAGTGCCTGCACCCTTTTTGTAGAGTTGAACATCACTTTGCCCTGAAGTGTAACATGCGAAACGCGGAGAGCTGGTATTATAACGAATTGTTCTGCTTGAGGTGTTGGCATTAGCTATAACTGCATTACCGTCAGTAAAAGAAATATTCCACGAAGAATTAGCGTTTAGCGTTCCAGAAGACGACAAACTATTCTCACTCGACCAATTCGCATAGACCGAGCCATGCTTAAGCGCATAGGTTCCGGTAGAAGAACCTGCTACCACCTGGAACGTATAGGTGCCTTCGGGAGTAGTCGTATAATCAGCCACAGTACCATACACGGTCTTAGTAGATGAGAATCCCGTCATCTCTTTTTTGGTATTATCCTTTTCATATACTAAGATTACCTCGTCACCTACAGCGATAGAGGTCGCTTTTGTCGGAGTAGAAGAGCCGCCTTCACTTGCAGTTGCATAGACAGCGTAGTAGGTTGCTCCGGGTGTTACGGTTACGCCTGCAGCAGAAGTGAACAGGTCGGAAGGTTTGGATCCTGATACAGAGCTATTGGCAGTCCAGCCGACAAACTTCTTGCCATTCGGACAAGCTGCCGGGGCGTCAGGAAGAGTAAGCGTACCACCGACAGCAACATTGGTTAAGAGCAAACTGCCATTGGCGTACCAAGTGACAGAAGGTGAGCCGTAAGCCATAATCTCCACGTCACCGGTCACAGAGGCTATAGAGAATGTATTGGTGCTGCTGTTGTACGTAAAACCAGTACCGTAGGTCAGTGGTGTGCCGCCCATAGAAACATCCCAGCAACCTGCGTCTGCCAGCGTATATCCTGCGCCAGGCGTAACAGTAATATTCAATGCTGCATTTTTGGCAACTGCGCCACTGAGTTCTTCGGTACAGTTCTCGCCTAACATGGCGTAGCTGTAGCGGTTCTTGGTCCAAACCACAGTGATGGTTATGTTGTTAGATGCATCGCCGGAGATAGCGGAAGCGTTGATGGTTAACGTCTTCTTGTCAGCACTTAAAGTGTAGTGCGTACCGCTGGTCAGCGTTGTGCTGCCTAACTGGACAGTCAGGCTCGTAAAGTCGTATGTGGCATCAGTCGGAGTGATTGTAGCGGTCAATCCTGTGCCATTCTCCACGGTAGTGGCACTCGGTGTAACGGTACAGCCTGTAGCATTTATAACTACGTCGTGTCCGCTCACGCCGCCGTTGTACTTGAAAGTAATGTTTCCTGAAGATTTGGTGATCTCCGTAAGCGCACAGCCTGTAGCCGGCGTATAGGATTTAACACTACTTGTCGGGAACAAGTCACTTGCATAACCGTAATTCTTCGTCTTGCCGTCCGCCGGAACGATTGTACAACGCGGATTACCGGCAGCGTTGTTCGGCTCGTTGTTGCTCCAGGCTGTCGAGTTATATTTTACCTGCCACACCAGCATACCCGACCCGGGCAGACCTGCATCCCAACCTGTCTTTTGGCGGTTCTCAATATAGTAGATTGTCCCCGTGTTGTTATAAGGCAAGAGCGATGTACCGCCAGTTATCTGATATGCGTCATCGTAACCGGTTGTCATCGTAACGTTCGCCTTGTCATCTTTGGCAAGGAGCTTCGGCGTAGCCCAGCCCATGAAATATTTGTCGTATATGCTATAGTTCGGCGGGGTCATTTCGTCGTTGTTATAACTACCTTGATCCATCAACGACCATTTACCGGGCGTAACACCGTTGTCATCATTGTCACCATATTTGGTATCATAGTAATCCGGCAAGCCTAACACGTGGCTGAACTCATGACACAGCGTTCCTATACCAGAACGTGAACCATCGCTCTTCAACTCCGCCGAGCACACATAGTTGTTTATCCGCTTACCATCCAAACGCGGCAAGTTGCTGTACGAATATCCCGAATTACCATGTGTTTGACCGTAATAAAGCGCACTCGCCAGCTCCCAGTTGTGCGGCCAGATTGTTTCCGATGATCCGCCTGCAGCCTGCCCTTTGCCTGCGTAGAAGAAATATACGATATCCACATAGCCGTCACTGTCGCTGTCATACTTGCTAAAGTCACAACCTGCGGCATCTGCAGCCTTTACAGCGTCAATCACAAAGTCGGCTATGTACATATCGTTCTCCAGACTGCCGTTTATCGTTCCCTCCTCACCGTAATACACAAGGTTATTGGGCAAAGTTACAGGTCCGAACACGTCAAATGCCGGCACATACTGGCCATTGGACTGCGCCTTGAAGTAATCTACCGCCGAGCCTGTAGCCCCACCATAGCTATAGCCCTCTTGGTTAAGCATGTTATCAAAAGCGGTGGCATTGTTCGCCGACTTGAAACTCACATTGGCAAACTGCACCAGTATCACCAGTCCTTTCGGCGCAAAATTTCGTTCACCAATAGCTCTGCGAGGCCGAGATTTGTACATATTCGAAGCTTTACGCAACGCCTTAAACTGTTCGGCTGTCGGGAGGTCTGCGTCCGTCACGACGAACGTGCCGTCAGGTTGCTCGGCGGCAATCTTGCCATCCTCGGTCTCCCAATAGTGATAGAACTCATCACCGACTTGACGGATAGTGATGGTTGTGCCATCGGGCTGCGTGCGGGTTTGCCAACCGCGATAAGCGGGCACAGCCCAAGAGGCACTTGTGGCGATCATCAGCGCACAAAGCACCGATAACAAACGGGGGTATTGGTGTTTCATTGTATAGTAAAGATAGTGATTATTTCCATTTTCCGTTGTAATTGAATGGTTATGTACGCTGCTAATGACTTGCTTTTCCTTTCGGGCAGCAGAGTTTCGCCAACACGCGCAAAAAACAGACAAAGATACAAAAAAATATTTGAATTTCCAAATAAAATGCTATAAAAACAAGGAGAATTATTATGAATAATAATATTCGGCAGTCTAATCGAAAGTTTTGGAACATTTTTCAAATACATTCTTTTGTCGGATTTTTTTCAGGAAAAAGGACAAAAAGTATATATACTACGTATATATAGTATATGTTTACAAAATTGAAAATAAGGCTATTATCCTACGGTTATCATATGGTTATGTTGCGGTTATATTACGGTAAGGGTTCGAAAAGGTATCGAAAACGGGGCGGAAATGGAGCGGAAATGGGTCGGAAACGGAGCGGGAACGGGGCGAGGGAGTAGCAGAGGAGTGGCAGAGGAGCGGCAGAGGAGCGGCAGAAAGGAGAGAGAAGATTTAGCGGCAAATTGATTACACAAGTGGACAAAATAACAGATCTCGGGGAAAAAGTAAGGGGAAAATTTGCAAATACGGAAAAGTTTTTGTAACTTTGTAGGCTTTTTGTGCGCACGCATGCCAAACGCGCCACAACATATATATAACGTAACTAACAATCAATGATTGAATACATCCAAGGAGAGTTATCCGAGCTCAGTCCGACGCTGGCTGTCATCGAAGCGGCAGGTGTAGGCTATGCAATCAATATTGCGCTTACAACATTTACGCAGTTATCGGGCAAGGAGCGTGGCAATGACAGAGTAAAGACCGCTACGCTGACAGAACATAGACCGGCTACGCCTGACAGAGGCGCTGCAGGACAGGTGTGCCGGTTGTATTGCACGGAGATCATTCGCGAAGATACGCACGAGTTGTACGGTTTTCTGACGAAAGGCGAGCGTCAGTTGTTTGAGATGCTAATGACCGTGAGCGGCATAGGCGGAAACACGGCACGGCTGGTTATGTCGGCATACTCGGCAGCAGATATACGACAGATCATAGCAACGGGTAACGTGAAAGCGTTGAGTTCGATCAAAGGCTTCGGTCCGAAGACCGCCCAGCGCGTGATTGTCGATCTGAAAGACAAAGTGCTGAAAGTAGATTTAGGTGCAGACACACCGACAAACCTGTTTGACGTAGAGCCCGTAGCCGCCGATTCGGAAGTAAAGACCGAGGCTGTAAGCGCACTCACAATGCTCGGGTTTGCAGCCGCAGCAAGCAGCAAGGCGGTAGATAAGATCTTGACGCAGAACCCGCAAGCGACGGTAGAGGCGGTGATTAGACAAGCACTAAAGCTACTATGATCAGCCAAGTTTGGCTGATGCATGGGAGCCTTGGAAACGGGCTACAAGATAGCCCTGAAACGAACGAAAGAAGACTGATAATTGAGAAATAAATCCCTATACATACTATTGATCTCGCTGGCTTTGCTGGTGAGTCAGGCTGGTTGGGCGCAGTTGCCTGACTGGCTTGCTCCGTCGAGTTCGAAGAACAAGTCCACAACAACGACCACGACACGTGACCGTCGTCCGTCGCGAAACAACGACAAGTCAGGCGACGCAGGAAAATCAAACGACAGCGGGAAAGCCGAAAAGCCAGTCGAGGCAGACAAGCCCAGCACCACCGCAGCCACGACGACGGATGCGGCTATAGATCCGACTGTACCTACAGCCGAACAGGATTCGGCAATCCGCGGAACGATGCAGTTTGAGGACACGCAGACGACCACCGTAGAGTACAATCCGGATAACGGGTATTACATCATTCACACGAAGATTGGCGATGTAGATATAGCCACTCCTTATCTGCTTAACCAGGAGGAGTACTTGAGTTACAGCGAACGCGAGCAGATGAACCGTTACTGGAAACAGAAGATCAGCGAGGTAGAGCACAGCAACGAGCGTAAGTTCGACATTACGGATATGAAGTTTAACATCGGTCCGGCGGACAAAGTGTTCGGTCCGGGCGGTGTGCAACTGAAGATGCAAGGAAGTGCGGAGTTGCTGTTCGGATTCAAGCACCAGTACATCGACAACCCATCTTTGACAGAGCGTTCGCGTAACAACAATATCTTCGACTTTGATGAGAAGATACAAGCATCAATCAACGGCAAGGTAGGCGATAAACTGAACTTCAACCTGAACTACAACACCGAGGCGTCGTTCAGCTTCGACCAGCAGAACCTGAAACTTGCGTACAAAGGCAAAGAGGACGATATTATCCAATCGATAGAAGGCGGTAACGTTACGATGGATCTGAACAGCAGTCTTATCCGCGGCACGCAGGCGTTGTTTGGCGTGAAGGTAGGATTGCAGTTCGGCAAGTTGAAAGTGCAGGCACTGGTGTCGCAACAGAACTCGGAAAGCCAGAGTGTGAGCAGCGAAGGCGGCGCACAGATGACGAAGTATGAGGTCAACATTGACAGTTACGACGAGAACCGGCACTTCTTCCTTAGTTACTTCTTCCGCGACAACTACGAGACCGCCATGCAAACGTTGCCCTACGTAGCGAGCGGCGTGACGATCAACCGAATAGAGGTGTGGATAACGAACAAACGCGGTGCGTACGATCAGGCGCGAAACATATTGGCTCTGAGTGACCTGGGCGAGAACGACTCGAAGCATATCAGTCTGGGCGCAGGCGGCACGCCGCAATGGACAAGTCTGAATATGCCTGTTCCGTCGAACAAAGCGAACGACGAGTACGACGCCGTTCTCAGCGTGGGCGACGTGCGCGATATACAACAAATGACATCCGTCATGCAGGCGAACTTCAGCAACTTAGTGCCGGGTGAGGATTATGAGAAACTGGAGTCGGCGCGGTTGCTCAGCAGTTCGGAATATACGCTGAACGGCGCGTTGGGATATATATCTCTGAAGAGCGGTCTGAATCAGGATGAGGTGTTGGCAGTTGCATACGAATATACGTATGGCGGTAAAGTGTATCAGGTAGGTGAGTTCTCGACGGACAAAGTTGGCTCGGACAGCACGCTGACCGGACAAAAAGCTCCGGCGCTTATATTGAAGATGCTGAAAGGCAGCAACAACGCCCCGAAGCACAAAGGTCGCGGCACGTGGGACCTGATGATGAAAAACGTATATTCCTTAGGCGCAACGAGCATGTCGAGCGAGAAGTTCGAACTATACGTCATGTACCGCAACGACTCGGTGGGCACGGAGTTGCAGTACCTGCCTGAGAGCGTGATCAAAGGCAAGCAGTTGCTCAGAGTAATGAACCTCGACCGACTGGACAGCCGCAACAAGCCATCGCCTGACGGCAAGTTCGACTATATAGAAGGCTACACGGCACTATCGGGTAGCGGCCGAATCATCTTCCCTGTACTGGAGCCGTTCGGCGATTACCTGCGTCAGGCGATAGGCGATGACAAGATTGCCGCCAAATATACGTTCCAGGAGTTGTACGACTCGACGCTGGTGAACGCCCAGGAGATGACCGAGAAGAACAAGTTCAAACTTGTGGGTAAGTTCAAAGGCTCCAGCGGCAGCGAGATTCGTCTGAACGCGATGAACGTTCCTCGCGGAAGTGTGACCGTGACCGCGGGCGGTGCGACGCTGGTGGAGAACGTCGATTATACGGTAGATTATACGATGGGAACGGTGACCATTCTCAACCAAAGTATCATTGAGAGCGGCACGAAGGTGGATGTGAAGTTGGAGAATCAGTCCACGTTCTCGATGCAGAGGAAGAGTCTGTTCGGTTTGCACGCCGAGTATGCGTTCAACAAGGATCTGATGATAGGCGGAACGATCATGCACCTGCGTGAGCGTCCGTTGACCACGAAGGTGAACTCGGGCAGCGAGCCGTTGGCAAACACTATCTGGGGCGTTAACGGCGCGTGGAAGACGGAGTTGCAATGGCTGACGAACGCTATTGACAAGATACCGTGGATAACCGCTACTCAGCCTTCGACGTTTGCTATCAACGCTGAGTTTGCACACCTTATACCCGGTCACACCAGTGACGTGGGCCAGGTAGGCACAGCGTATATCGACGACTTCGAGCAAACGATGACTGAGATCGATATCCACTACCCGAGTTACTGGCGTATAGCCTCTACCCCGCGTAACGACGAGAAGTTCCCGGAATACAACTACACGAACAACATTGAGTACGGCAAGAACAGGGCGTGGTTGTCGTGGTACACTCCGGATCCGATCTTCGGTTATCCGCAGAGCAACACGCCGCAGCATATCAAAGATGACGTGGACGCATTGAGCGACATGCGTACGCGTATCGTGTATGAGCAGGAGTTGTTCCCTAACCGCGAGACGCTCGCCAACGAGGACCCGAAGATTGCTACGCTGAACCTGAGTTTCTACCCCGACGAGCGCGGACCGTACAACATCTGTGCCAACGAGATAGGCCCTGACGGCAAGCTCACCAACCCCAAGCAACGGTGGGCGGGCATTATGCGCCGGCTGGACAACACGGACTTTGAGAAAGCGAACATCGAGTATATATCGTTCTGGCTGCTCGACCCCAAACTGACCAACCCCGACGGCTACGAGGGCGACCTGTACATCAACCTTGGTGACATAAGCGAGGATATACTGAAGGACGGCAAGAAGTCGTTTGAGCACGGCTTGCCGACGAACGATATCGACGACACAGAAAAGACGATCTGGGGTCGCGTGAGCCGCACGACCAGTACAGTTGTGGCGTTCAGCAACGAAGCCGGTGCACGCGACAAGCAAGACGTCGGTTTGGACGGATTGAGCACACAGGATGAGCTTACGTTCGAGTACAACGGCATGCGTCCGTATGCCGACTATCGCGAGGCACTCAGCAAGAAAGTGACCACCGATGTATGGGAGCGTTGGCTCAAGGATCCGTTCTCACCCGCTAACGACCCGGCAGGCGATAACTACCACTACTACCGCGGCAGCGACTATGACCGCGATCAGGTTAGTATCATCGACCGCTACAAGCACTACAACGGCACGGAGGGCAACTCGCCCGAGACGGACCGCAGCACCGACGGTTACGGCACAGCCTCCACACTGCAGCCGGATATCGAGGATATCAACAACGATAACACGCTGAACGAGTACGAGAAGTTCTTTGAGTACCACGTCAGTCTGCGCGAGGCGGATATGCAGGTAGGATTGCAGTACATTGTGGAGAAGCTGACCACTAACGTCACGCTACGCAACGGCAAGACAGAGGCGGTGACATGGTATCAGTTCAAGATCCCATTGAAGAGCAACGACACGAAGCGCGTGGGTACGATCCGTAACTTCAAGTCGATACGTTTCGCGCGTCTGTACCTCACAGGCAGTGAGAAAGAGATGCACCTACGCTTCGGTAGTTTGGATCTGGTTCGCGGCGAGTGGCGCAACTACAACCAGGGCCTGTACCGCAACGAGCGCACGAAGAACTACAACGACAACTCGCCATCGGGTGCGGCACTGATGGACGTGCAGAACGTGAACATCGAGGAGAACGGTAACCGTTCGCCGGTGAACTATATTCTGCCACCGGGTATCAGCCGTCAGACCGACCCGGGTCAGGCGCAGCTGATTGCACAGAACGAACAGGCTATGGTACTGCGCGTGCACAACCTGCCGTACGGCGACGCACGTGCCGTATATAAGAACACCGCCTACGACATGCGTAACTACAAGCACCTGCAGATGTTCGTGCATGCCGAGAAAATAGAGGCTGAGGACGCTGATCTGAAGGATGGTGACCTGACGTGTTTTATCCGATTGGGTACCGACCTCAAGAACAACTACTACGAGTACGAGATTCCGCTGGTACTCACTCCGGCTGGCAGTTATAACAACAGCAGCGAGGCTGACCGTTACAAGGTTTGGCCGGCGGAGAATATGTTCGACTTCCCGTTCAGCGTACTGACCGATGCCAAGCTCGCACGCAACAAAGCGAAGCGCGCCGGTACATCCGACGTAGGCAACACTATTCCTTACGTCATGTACGATGAAGCGTCCGGCAAGCCGCAGAACCGAATAACGATCCTCGGTAACCCGACACTGGAGAGCGTGGAGTGTATCATGATCGGTGTACGTAACGCCAACAGCCACGAGGAGCGTTGTGCCGAGGTATGGGTGAACGAACTCAGGATGAACGAGTTCAACGAGCAAGGCGGCGTGGCAGCGATGGCTAATGCCTCGCTCGGCATCAGCGACATTGCGCAGGTAAACGTAGCCGGACGATTGGAGACAGCAGGCTATGGCAGCATAGAGAGCAACGTGCTGCAGCGGAACATGGACAACAACTACCAGTTGCAGGTCAGCGCCGCACTGGAGGCAGGCCGACTGTTCCCGGAGCAAGCCAAACTGCAGATTCCGCTATACGTGGCGTACACCAACCAGACGATCTCGCCCGAGTACGACCCGCTGGATACAGATATCAAGCTGCGCGACAACCTTGAGCAGTACGAGACCAAGCAAGAACGCGACTCAGTCAAACGGATGAGCAACACCGTGGTGGAGAGTACCTCGTTCAGCGTGACGAACATGAAGGTGAACATTCACTCGAAGAAGAAAGATATGTTCTACGACCCGGCAAACTTCAGCATCTCGGCGTCGTACAACAAGCAGAACGAGCAAACGCCTGAGATGGAACGCAACCAGACCATCGAGGAGCGCGGACAGTTCAACTACGCCTACTCGTTCAACCCGCAGCCGTGGGAGCCGTTCAGTAAGATGAAAGGTGTGGACAAGGTGAAGATCATCAAGGAGTTCAACCTGTACTACCTGCCGCAGTCGTGGTCGTTCAACACCGCTATGCAGCGTACTTTCTCGCAGATGAAGATGCGCGACTTCAACACCGATGCCACGCTCAACAACATGGATATAACCTTCAGCAAGGACTTTACGTGGAGCAGGAACTTCGACTTCAAGTACGACCTGAGCAGGAACCTGAAGTTCTCGTTCCAGACGGCAATGAACTCCACGGTGGACGAAGGTTACTACACCCCCGAGATCATCCGCGACTACGGCTTTACGAACGACCACTACGAGGCGTGGAAAGACACGATTCAGCGCAGTCTCGCCAAGGGCGGGTCGCCGTACACCTATCAGCAGGTGTTCACCGCTACGTGGAACATACCGATCAACAAGATCCCGGGGCTGGACTTCATCACCGCCAACGCCTCGTACAACGGCACGTACAACTGGGCGCGTACCGCCACCACTACACAGCAGAACGACCTCGGCAACACGATCACCGGTCAGCGCTCGTGGCAGGTGGACGGAACGCTGAACTTCGAGACACTGTACAACAAATCGAAGTACTGGAAGTCCATGACCCAGCGCTACACCGGACGCCAACGCCAGAAAGCGTTCAAGCCCAAGACGTACAACGAGACCGTCACCCTGACCGCCGGCGAGCCGCAATCGATCACACACCGGTTAGGCTCTGAGTTCGTCGAGATTGAGGCTACCGACAGCCTCGGGCACAAGGTGAAGGTGAAGATGAGCACCGATGGCAACAACAAGGCAACGATCACCTCGCCCGTGAGCGGACCTATCACCCTGAAGATGAGCACGAAAAACCCCAACCAGCGCACACCGGCGCAGGTGGCAGGCGACATGTTCGCCTACGTGGGCACACTCATCCGCCGCGTGCAAGTCACCTATCGCGACAACACCTCGATCACCGTACCGGGCTTTGCTCCGCAGGCAGGATTCATGGGGCAGCGCAAGGTCGACAACATGTACGCCCCGGGTTATGACTTCGCGTTCGGATTCTTCGGCGACGACTTTGTTCAGAAAGTCAAGCTGGCGGATGACCAGCGCCGTCGCGAAGGCCGTTACGACGATTGCTGGCTGAGCGGTGACACGATGGTTGTGCAGCCTGCTACGCAATCGAAGACGACCGATCTGGATATCAAGGTGGCTCTCGAGCCGCTGCCAGGACTGAAGATCCAACTCAACGGCAAGCGATACATGGCGCAATCGAACTCCATCATCTACAGTTACGAGGACATACAGGAGCACCTGTCCGGCTCGTTCAATATCACGCAGGTGGCTATAGGTACAGCGTTCGCCCGCATAGGCTCGCAGGACGACAATTTTGCCAACGAGATCTACAACCGCTTTGTCGCCAACCGCGACATCATGCAGCAGCGCGTACAGGCGGAGTACGACCAGATCAGTTATCCGGATGCAGGGTTCTTGCGCGGGACAGTGTTCGGCGGGCAGCGTTACAACCGCAACAACGGCACGGTGAGCCGCAACTCGGCAGACGTACTCGTGCCCTCGTTCCTTGCCGCATACACAGGTCGGGACATCAATAGGATGGATCGTAACCCCTTCCTCGCCTTCTGGCAGATCTTGCCGAACTGGAGTGTCACCTACGACGGCTTGGGCAAACTGCCGTGGATGCGTGACAACTTCCGCTCCGTGACATTAACACACGCGTATACGTGTAAGTACTCTATCGGTTCGTACTCGAGCTACTCGACCTGGGTAGGTGCGGCAGGCAACGACAAGACACTCGGCTTCACGCGTGACGTACAGACCGAGGTACCTGTGCCCTCCGCAGCCTACGACATAAGCAGCGTATCACTCACCGAGTCGTTCTCGCCGCTCATTGGTGTCAACCTTGCAATGAAGAACTCACTCAGCGTCAAAGCCGAGTACCGCAAGCAGCGAAACCTCACGCTCAATGTCACCTCTATCCAACTCATGGAGGGGCACACCAACGAGTTCGTCATCGGTGGCGGTTACACAATCAAGAACCTGAGTTTCATCACCAAGACGCCGCGCTCGGAGAAGAAGGTCAGCAACGACCTCAAACTCAATGTCGATATCAGCTACAAGGATATCAAGACCCTGCTGCGCAAGGTAGAGGAAGGTATAACTCAGGCGAGTGCTGGCAACCGTGTATTCGGAATAAAGGTCAGTGCCGACTATGTGCTGTCGCAGAAGATCAACATCCAGTTCTACTACGACCACCAGGGCACCACGCCGCTCATCTCGACCTCCTACCCGATCAGCACCGACAACGTGGGCTTCAACATCAAACTGATGCTGACAAGGTAATTCATCAGCCAATCTTGGCTGATATAAGATATGATCAGAGTCGGAATAATAGGCCCCGAGAGTACCGGCAAAAGCACGTTGTGCCGGCAGTTGTCAGAGCTGTACGGCTACAAGTGGATTAAGGAGTACGCGCGCGAGTACGTCGAGGCCCTCGACCGCCCGTACACGCGCGATGATCTTGACGCCATAGCCGCGCACCTCATTCATCAGGTCGCTACCACATACGACGAGCCTGTGGTGCTGTTCGATACCGAACTGATCATTATGAAGGTTTGGTACGTACACAAGTACGGCAGCGCGCCCGACAATGTGCTGCGCGCACTCAGGGACTACCCTATGGATATGTATCTTATCCTCACGCCCGACATCTGCGCTGAACCCGATCCCGTACGCGAGAATCTGGATAAAAGAGAATACTTCCTCAATTGGTATATTGAGGAAGTTAAACTCACCCGCCGACCGTACGTACTTGTATCCGGTCAGGGTTCAGCCCGCACGCAGGCAGCGGCGCAGGCTATCGAATCGTTCAGGCATAACTGTGCAAACCGCCCGGCAGGCGATTCACACCAAAATAAGTGAATAGCACAAACAGGAACGCCACAATCGTGCAGATATGATAATATATCGCCTGCTTTCGACTTTCGACTTTTGACTTTCGACTGATCACCGGCCAATGGACCGGTAGAGCATATACGAGCATTGTTATCAACGCCCATGTCTCTTTCGGATCCCACCCCCAGTAGCGTCCCCACGACATGTTCGCCCACACGGCACCGATGAATATGCCTGCCGTCAGGCAGAACAATGCAGGGTACAGCAGCAACTGCGACAGGTGCATCGGGCTCTCGCGTTTGGCCGGTATGCACAATCCTAATATGCCGTCAATCATCATCGCGGCAAACAACGTGTATGCCGGCATGATCACCGACACATGTATTCCTAACAGCGGCGTTTGCAGCACGGGTTGCAACGGCGGTTGGGGTGTCACCACTTTGGTCATAACTACAGCCATACCAATCACGAACACGCCTAACCCTACCATCAGCCACGTGTGTTGCTTGCGCAGCAGGCTGCGGAAGTAGGTGTTACGCTGGCAGAAGAATCCTATCATCGCCACCAACAGCAACGCGTAGCCGGTATAAGTGATACTAATGCCCCACGGGTCATAGTTGTACGACAGCACGACACCCTGACCGTCACTGTCATAATCCGACTGACAGAAACGCCAACCGTGGTACTTCAGCGGCTTGTTCATCCGCACTGTTCCCTCATCTATCTGCACAGGCTGGCGGTTGCGGTCTATCATGCGCAACTCGCTAACGAAGTCAACGGGGTTGTTCTCTGCGTCACTGATGATCTGAAAGTCCCACAGAAACAGACTCACCGTCTTGCTGCTTGCACTCAGCGATAGGGCTTTGTCGCTACGCAGATGTATCTCGCCTTGTTCGCCGAAGTAGTGCGTCACCAACGCCCCAATGACGATTGTCACAAGGGCGATGTGAAGCAGACCTGTAAAGAATGCGCGACGCACTCTGAACGGACGAAGTAGATCCATATTAGATAGCGTTGATAAATTCCACTATAGCATCGCGATCCTCCTTCGACAACTCATAGAACTTCTGAGTGGTGTAGTACGCATCACTCTCCGTGCTATATCCGTGCCACATGATTGCCTCTATCACGTTGCGTGCACGCGTGTCATGCAATCGTGCCTCGTAAGCATCACCCGTAGCTTTCTTGTGCAGACCACGCCCCCACAACGGTGTCGTACGGCACCAGCCGGTGCGGATATCGTTCTCCATGCACAGTTTGTGCTGAACCATATCGGTGTACGGCCAGATTGTCTGGTTCTGGTACTGTGGCATCTTGGCGGTGAATCCTTTGAAGTTGTTCGGGTCGCGGATAACATCCTCGCCGGTCTTCCAACTCGGGCGGTGGCAGTAGTCGCAACCAATCTGCGTGAACAACTCCTTGCCGCGCAACACCTGTTTGTCGGTCACGTTACGTGCAGCCGGTACAGCCAATCCGCGATGCCAAACCATCACTTGTGTAAACTCATCGTCGCTCATCTCCACGGGTAGGTTCTTACTGGTCAGATAGGCGTAGATGTTCTGCTTCGGATCATCTGTGCGCCACTCGGGGTGCGTGTTCTCGGGATCATGCTGGGCAATGTACTCCGCAAATCCTGCCTGCACCTCGGGATCTTTCGATGCACAGGTGGCATAGATCGTGCCGTTCAGATCCAGGTAGTGATACTGCCTGTCGGAACGTGTCACGTTTGTAATGTTCCATATGGCGTTGGCACCTGCCGCGTCCATGATCGGTCCGCGGGTCAGCGCATACGTGAAACGCTTCGGTCCCCATTGCGGGTCGTTTTTGTAATAACCGGTCTCCTTGAACCCGCCGTCCCAGAACGTAGGGTTCAGACCGTTCTTCAGCATCGGCTGACCGTCTGAGGTCTTGTCGTTGGCTTCTTTCTCGTACTGGGCAATGATATCTGCGTCAGGTATAGCGTCCAACAGACCCGAACCGTACACGCCTATCGTGTTCTCCAGTTTGATCTCGTAACCTTCGCTCTCCAGCAATCCGTCTGGATCGCGGTAACCCCGGTTATAGACATACACCGCCTCTTTCGGCATCTTTACTTCCGGATAGCGCAACTCGTACGTCTCACCGTCGGCAAACTTGTTGCCGTGCTCGTCTTGTACGGTCTTCCAGGTTACTGTGATCTTGTCCGGATCCAGCGGAGCCTTGAACGGCGCAGCACCGAACAACTGAGGCATACCTGCCAACCAGGGCACATAAGCCTGCGTAGCAGGATTGATCACTACCAGCAGCGTGCCGTTACCTTGGTGCGATGCATCGTACGTGCCTTCGGGGATCGATGTTCCGTGACTATAGTTCGGGTGGCAGTGCTGGCAACTGGCGCGAACATATACAGGCCCCAAACCGTGCTGACGACCGCTGGTCGTGGTCACAAAGTCTTTCTCTGCAATGTTATCGCCTTGTGCGAACGCTTGCCCCGAACCTACATTCTCCGTTGCAGGTGTAGGCTGACGGAACGCCATCGATGACGTGTTCGTTGTCGTTCCTGTCTTACCGCCGGTATAGTACCAATCCGGCAAGTCGCTTACCGGGTCCGGTTCCTGCGTGGGCTGCTTGCAGCCTGTCAATGCCAAGGCCGCAAGAGCAATTAAGAATAGTTGTTTTTTCATAACTGTATCATTTAATCTTTTATCTTTCAGGCGAAGCTGGTCTCTCTTCTGTCAGCGCAAGCGGTCTGTCAGGCGAAGCCGGTCTCTTACTTTGCCAGCAGCGCCATGACTTCATCGTCCAGCAGTTCTTCCAGCTCCTGAACCTTGTCGATAGCGGCCTTCACTTGCTGATTGCCTTTGGCTTTGTTCTCAAAGTCCTGTATAGCGGCGATGGCTGCAATCGACTCTTCGATAGCCTTGCGGACCTTGCCGTCAAGCTCGCTGTTCTGACTGTACACGTAGTTCGAGATCGAGTAGTCGCCTGCCTTTGCGCCCTCGTAGGCATTCTTGATCGAGCGGATATTGTCGGCAAAATCTTCCGTTGACGTGCAACTGTACGGACTCTCGATATAGTCGCGTTCGTCAGGCGTGCTGCTCAGGTATGGGTTACCCATCTTCAGTTCAGCAACCTCACCGGCTATATCCACACAACCGGCAATGATCTCTTCGGCTGCCTCCTGATAGGTCTTGTATATACTGCCTGCCTGACCGGCGTTGATCATGTAACTGCCGTAGTTTATTCCTGTGCTCATCGACTCGCCGTCCTCGGTGATCACTTCTTCTTTCTCTTTGCTGACCTTACCTGCCCAACTATCCTCCAACAAGATTGCCTGTTGCGCCATATCCTCCACTATACCTAACAGATACACAGCCTCGGCGTGTGTCAGGTTAGCGGCGTGCGTCTTGCCTGTACCTATGGCGCGGCCGTCTTGCTCTACGGTCTCAAACAGCAGGTACTCTGCGGCATGAAAACCTTTCAGCGCGTAACCTAACTTGTCACCTACGTACGCACCGCCTTCTTCCTCAATCTGTGCCATCTGTTCCTCGTTGTGCAGCAACGCGTTCATTGCGTTGAAGTCCAGAGGCCAACTGTCGATATGCGGGTCAATGCTCTGTGTGGCAGCCGGTCCATACAGGAACGCCTCGCTCTGCTCCCAGTACTTGCGCATCGCGCGCCATGCTGTACCGGCTTCCTCCATCAGCGTGCTGTAATCCGTGCCCGCCTCATTCGCTTTCAGGATCTGCTCACATTTGTCCAGCAGCACCAACCCTTCGTCGGCCATCGCGCTGTACGTGGCTACTACGGTGTTTTCTACGTAAGGCGTCATAGCGCGCTGCAATGCTGCCTCTTTGTCCGACTGAACATCAGTATTTTGCTCTCCGTTGCATGCGACCATACTAAAGACGCATGCGGCACATAGTGCCAATTTCAAAATCTTTTTCATATTATTTGTAAAGTTTATATATATTTTTATAGGGTTTTCTTTAGTTCTTCTTTAGTTCTTCTTTGGTTCTTCTTTGGTTCTTCTTTGGTTCTTGCCCTACTCTCCACCTACTCTCAACCTATTGTCTTACAACTGAAAGAACCCGGCATACACCACTCCAACAGCAATCTGCGGCTCATCGTTATAGATCTTCCCGCGCGTGCCATCCGCGAGCGTACCTTGTTTAAGGATTCAGTACGAGAACTCCGCCTTCACGCCTACCTGCTTGATCGGGAAGTAGTTGATCCCCACTGCCGCACGGTGTCTGCCGCACCAGGAGTACATATCCGTCGGTTTGTTGTCGTAGCGGAACATGGAGTCGTAATAGTCGTAACGCCCGAACAGATACAGCTTGTGGCGGTTCACCTTTGCGTTGTTGCTCAGCGACAGAAAGTCGTAACCTATCTCCACACCTGCTGCCAACGCGTCGCTGGCTACCCACTGCTTGCTGCTCACACTGCCTTTGCGCATAGCAATGTTGTACTGCGTGATAGCCGCTGCATCGCTCAAATGACCGTAGGTCGCACTGCCGCGGATGATCAAACCGTAATCATTGTACGCAAAATCAAACGAACCGATACTTACGGTGCCTTTCACGTCCTTGTACGTGCTTGCATCCAGCTCGCTGTTGCTCTTGCTCAGCGTGTTACGGAACGAATTGCCGCAGTAGCCGCTCAACGACAGGCGTAACCCCTTTACACCTGTATAGTCGACGCGTGCTGCACCGGCAAAAACGTTCGCTAACTTAAACTCGTACGGACTGCCCGCTCCGGGTTTAACCCAATTCTTGCGGTTGAAACGGTCGCTGTCCAAACCCGGCAGGAACATAACCTGGTAGTGCCAGCCTTTCGGCGATGATCCCATGAACGTCAACGCTACCTCATGCCACGTACTCGGGATAATGGTGAACTCGCCTTCGTTCCTATATACGCCGAAATATTCGGTTGACTCGTGGTGCGCGTTCAGCCCGCCAACGGGTATAACCTGCATTCCTGCACGCAAAATAGCGTAACGGTTGAACTTCTTCTGCAACCAGAACTGCTCCAGCGCCACTTCGCCGCCGCGTTCAATCTCGCCCTCGTACTCACCGCCTTCTTCTTCCTCTATCTCAATGGCGCTCTCCGTGCCGCCGTGCTCAAACTCTATCTCCGTGCCCATGCTCCAGCCGTAACCGAAGTCGTAACCCATGTTGATCACCACGTGCGGCAGGTCGAACTCACCGTAATGGTCACCCGCGTACTTCTCGGGGTTCTTGCCGTAACGCAGGTAGTTGTTCGAGTAGAAGCAGTGCTTGGCTGTTATCTCGCCGTAACCGCCTATCGTGAATCGCCCCCTTCTTTCGACTTTCGACTTTCGACTATTGTCTTTCGACTCTTGACTTTCGACTTTCGACTTTTGACTTTCGACTTTCGACTCTTGACTATATACCGCTGTCCCCATTTCTTGGGATAGGCTGTCTTTTCGTTCCAAACGCTCCACACGCTCTATCAGCGCCTTCAGGTCAGACGCGCTCACCTTGATCGAATCATCCGCATGCACACCTAATGCACACGTAATCAAGAGTATCATAACAACTTTTTGCTTATTCATATCGTTCAAATTTCACCCTTCAATCTTCATTTTATTTGTAGTACAAAGTTACGAAATTTTCCCCGTTTACGCAATCCCAATTTATTGGTATTTTGCGGTTAACGCTTGCATAAATGACATTTTTTTTGTAACTTTGCACCGCAAAAAGGGACAGATATGCCTTTTGAGGCATACTGGCAAACAAAATTCTACCATGTACAAATCATTAGATAAAATATGCGATCTTATGTCGCACGAGGAAGATGCGATACAGATCATCAGTCGTTTCGGGCTTGAGATGGGTGTAGGCGAACAGACCATCGCTCAGGTTTGCGAAGCACACGGTGTGCACACGCCCACGTTTCTCGCTGTGGTCAACTACAAAGTGTTCAAGCAGCGTGCACTGCCCGCAGACATTGATATTCCAACCCTGCAACGCTACCTGCTGAACGCGCACACGTACTTCCTTGATTTCCGCCTGCCGAGGTTACGCCGCTCGCTTATCGAAGCCATTATTCCCGCTGACCCTACTACACGTATTCCCGGACTGATTCTGCGTTGTTACGACGAGTTTGTCGAGGAGATTCGCACGCATATCGAGCACGAGAACCAAGGCCGTTACGACGAACACGAGCACAACGACCAGCGCATAACCGACAAGCTAACCGAGATCAAGAACCTCATTATCAAGTATTACCCTACTGACCCTACTGCCTGCGGAAGCAACGTGACCTATACGCTCATCAGCGTCATGAGCGAACTGTGGCACACCGAGCACGATTTTGCCGACCACTGCGCCATCGAGGACGACATTCTTCGTCCCGCACTCACCAACCACAGATATCCGAACAGCAAGCAAAAGAACACGCCGGAAACAGAGGAACTGAGCGAACGCGAACGAGACGTACTTATTCAGATCGTAAAAGGACTGAGCAACAAAGAGATTGCCGACGTGCTGCACATATCCATGCACACCGTTATTTCGCACCGCAAACACATAACACACAAACTGAACATCCACTCCTCTGCCGGACTCACTATCTACGCCATAGTCAACAAACTGGTGGACCTGAACGCACTCGAGTAGTTTTTTTGGTGAATTATTTGCATTATTCAGTTTTTTTTTGTATCTTTGTAGCGAAAACTGAATAAGGCTGTCAGCGATCAGAGTGAGTGATCGGCTATCAGCGTTCAACAACAATGACTATCACACGCAAACAAATACTCATAGGCGCGAGTATAGTGCTGCTCGTGCTGCTCAGCGCAGGTATCTACAGCGGTGCACGGCACTATCACTACCGCCGCAGCAACCTCGTTAGCATCGATGGTGAGCCACACGGCTACTACGTCTATCCCGACACGCCGCTCGACAGCATTCTTGCCCGCGTTCGCAACGACTACAATATACGTTCACGGCACGCGTTCCGCAAAGACCTGCAACACACGCAGATACGCGAACCCAAACCCGGCTACTATCTCTTTCCTGCCGAGATGGGCAACCGCACACTGTTCATGCGGCTCAGGCAAGGCGAGCAGACACCTGTCAAGATGCGCTTCAACTACGGCATTCGCACCAACGAGCACCTCGCCGGCAAACTGGCAGCACAACTGCTGACAGACTCGGCCAGTATAATCGCGCTGCTGCAGGATAACACGTTTCTCAACAAGTACGACATGAACACCGAGACGGCCCGCTGCCTGTTTATGCCCGACACCTACGAGGTCTATTGGACCATGACCGCCGAGCAACTGTTCGAACGCATGTACCGCGAATACCGCCGGTTCTGGAACGAACGCCGGCGCGCAGAAGCCGAAGCCTTGGGACTCACACCGCAGCAGGTTTATACGTTAGCGAGCATCGTTGCCTCGGAGACGACTAACCCGCGTGAGTACCCTGTCATAGCCGGATTGTACCTCAACCGTCTGCGCATAGGCATGCACATGCAGGCGTGCCCGACTGCCGTGTTTGCCACGCGCAAGTTCAGCGCACGGCGCGTCACGAAGGCAATGACGAACTACCCGTCGCCCTACAACACGTATATCAACCCCGGACTGCCACCGGGACCGATTCGCGTCACGCCGGCACAAGTCATTGACTCCACGCTGCACGCTACTAAGAGCAAGTACCTGTACATGTGCGCTAACCCGGACTTCTCCGGCACGCATGTGTTCAGCGAGTCGTACACCAAGCACGCCGCCACAGCGCGGCTCTACCAGCGCGAACTGAACAAACGCAAGATACGCAAGTAACAACTATCAGCCAAACTTGGCTGATCACTCTCACCCTTTTTGCTATGATCCGTACTGCACAATTCACCATCTCTTCCACCGACGTGCTTCGCTCGCCGCAGACCACTATGCCCGAGTACGCCTTCATCGGCAGGAGTAACGTAGGCAAGTCGAGTCTGATCAACAAACTCACGCGCCAGCCCAAACTCGCCAAAACGAGTCAGAAACCCGGCAAAACGCTCCTGATCAACCACTTCACCGTCAACGCCGGTGCGCCCGATGCGTGGGCACTCGTGGATCTGCCCGGTTACGGTTTCGCACAAGCCGGCAAGGCGCAACGTGAGGCACTCAGAAAGATGATTGAGCGCTACTGCCTGCTGCGCGAACAACTATGCTCGCTGTTCGTGCTCATCGACTCAAGACTGCCGATGCAGACTATCGACCGAGACTTCATGAACTGGCTCGGAGAGAACAATATACCGTTTGCCATCGTGTTCACCAAAGCCGACAAACTGGGCAAGGAGCGACTCGCTGCAAACATTGATGCGTACAAGCAGCAACTGCTCGAGTTCTGGGAAGAACTGCCGCCGCTGTTCGTCACCTCTGCCGAATCAGGCTTGGGCTGCGACGAACTGACCGACTATATTGAACAGATCAACAGCCGGATAACCCATGACCGATAGTGTACCCTGGTATCAGCCAAGTTTGGCTGATGACATAGTCTTCCGCAAGTGCGACAGCAGTGCGCGCGCCGTTCAGCACGTGCTGGACGAGTGCCGCGAGTTGCGTACGCCGTACGTGGTGATCACGCCTGCCATGCGCGAGGTGACAGCACTCAGGCGAATCATTGTGCCTGTCAGCCGACTTGAGGAAGAGATCTACAAAGCAGAGATATGCACCTACCTGGCGCGCAAGACCGGCGCACATATTATCCTGCTGCAAGCCAACGATTACGGCAGCCGCGCACGAATCAATGTCGGGAAGATGGTTACGCATATCAAGGCGGTGAGCGAAAAAGCCGGCACACCTATCAGTTACGAAATCATTCAAGCCAAGAAAGACAGCAGCAAGGTTAACCGCGAAGCGGCAGAACGCCAGCGGGACTTTGTAGCCGACCTGATCCTGCTCACCGCCAGCCGCGAATACGGGCTGGACGACCTGCTGTTCGGGCCACAAGAAAGGCACGTCATTCAACGTGCCCTCGTGCCTGTCATGCTCGTCAACCCGCGGGAAGATCTGTTCTCGCTCTGCGACTGAAAATTGAAATTTGAAAATTAAAAGTCGGCACTAATCCTCCAGATTGTCATAGCGCTGAAACAGGAAGTCGTTGTACGGGTAGCGCTTGATATGAATAGCCTTGACGCGTTCGTACAGGATCTCACGGAGTTCGTCAATGTTCGTCTTGTTGCGTGCGCTGATAAACACAGCCTTGCTCGTTTCGCCGAGTTTGGCCATCCAGGTGCGCTGCAGGTCGTCGAGAGATATATTTTCGCGCGTAGGCGGCAGCAGGTCGTCCTCCTCCTGCGGAGTGTAGGTGAACGCGTCAATCTTGTTGAACACTACGATCTCCTCCGGTCGGTTGATTACTGTTTGTTTTTTGTCTTTCGCCCTGTACTTGCGCTCGCCGGCATTCGGCTTGCTATCGTTCCACGGGTCAGATTCCTCTACGCGATGGTCCTTCTGCAGCAGTTCGTTGATCGTCTGCTCCACCACCTTATACTGCTCTTCGAAGTTCGCATGAGATATATCCACCACATGAATGAGCAGGTCCGCCTCGCGCACCTCATCCAGCGTTGACTTGAACGACTCGACGAGGTTATGCGGTAGTTTGCGGATAAACCCTACCGTGTCGGACAGCAAGAACGGCAGGTTGTCAATCGTCACTTTGCGTACGGTTGTATCGAGTGTAGCGAACAGTTTGTTCTCGGCAAACACGTCCGACTTACTCAGTAGGTTCATCAATGTTGATTTGCCTACGTTCGTATATCCTACGAGTGCCACGCGCACCATTTTTCCTCTGTTCTGGCGCTGTGTGGCCATCTGTTTGTCAATACGCTTGAGGTCTTCGCGCAGCAGGGCTATGCGGTTGTTGATTATACGTTTGTCCGCCTCGATCTGCGTCTCACCTGTACCGCGGTTCGTGCCGCCACCGCCACGCTGACGGTCGAGGTGTGACCACATTCGCGTCAGGCGCGGCAACATATATTGCAGGTGCGCCATTTCAACTTGCGTCTTGGCGTAAGAGGTCTGCGCGCGTTGCAGGAAAATCTCCAGGATAAGTATCGTGCGGTCCATGACACGAATACCCATCTCACGCCCACCTTTGGCGGATGAGGCGTTCAGTTCCTTCTCAATGTTTCGTATCTGTCGAGGTGAGAGTTCGTCATCGAAGATAACGAGCGAGATAGGTTGAGTATCGAGCGTTGAGGGTTGAGCGTTATAGTCGGCTATATAGTCGCGTATCTCATGCAGTTTGCCTTCACCTACGTAGGTCGTGGAGTTGGGGTACTCCAGGCGTTGCACGAATCGTTTAACGGGTTGGATATGGTTGGTGTCGGCGAGGAACGCCAGTTCGTCCAGATATTCGTTGGTTCGCTCCTCGGGTTGTTGCGGCGTAATAATGCCGACCAAAACAGCGTTTGTATATTGCATATTTAATTAATCTTTATTCTATAATCTATCTTCTATCAGCGCAGCGGTCTGTCTTCTGTCAGCGCAGCGGTCTGTCTTCTATCAGCGCAGCGGTCTGCTAATGCGCTTCAAGCCAGTTGTCCCCTACGCCGCACTCGGCGATGAGCGGTACGGACAGATGCACGGCGTTCTGCATGTTCTCCACCACGATCTTCCGCACCTGATCAACCATGGCTACCGGCACGTTGAAGTTCAATTCGTCGTGCACCTGCATGATCATCTGTGCCGGCGATCCGCCGATCTTGGCGGCTTGACTATTCAGCGTCTGCAACTCGCGATGGATAGCCACCATAGCGATCTTGATGATATCGGCGGCAGTGCCTTGCACGGGTGCGTTCACGGCGTTGCGTTCGGCAAAAGCACGGACGGTAGCGTTGTGCGAAACGATATCCGGCAGGTAACGTTTACGTCCGAACAGCGTTTCGACATACAGGTGTTCGCGTGCAAACGTCTTCTGCGCCTCGATGAACGAGCGGATCTTCGGGAACGCGGCAAAGTAGTCGTCAATCAGTTGCTTGGCTTCGGAGCGCGAGCAGTCGAGTTGCTGCGCCAGACCGAAAGCGGATATGCCGTACAGGATACCGAAGTTAGCCGTCTTGGCGGCGCGGCGCTGCTCTTTGCTGACCTCATTGATAGGCACCTTGAAGATCTTTGCCGCCGTGGCAGCGTGGATATCCTGCCCGTTGCGGAAGGCGTACAGCAGATGTTCGTCCTGCGAGAAGTGTGCCATTAGGCGCAACTCGATCTGCGAGTAATCGGCACTCAGTATCTTGCAGCCCGGGTCAGCAATCACCGCGCGGCGGATCAGTTGTCCGCGCTCCGAACGGATAGGCAGGTTCTGCATGTTCGGGTTCGAAGACGAGAGTCGCCCGGTGGCGGTCACGGTCTGGTTGTACGTGGTGTGGATCTTGCCTGTGGCGGGGTTGATGTACGAGGGCAAGGTGGTGATATAGGTAGAGATCAGTTTCTTGAGTTCGCGGTAATCGAGTATGTCTCCGCATACGGGTGCTACGGGTTTGAGTGCGCGCAGCACCTCCTCGGAGGTCGAGAAGTTGCCGTTGCGGCCTTTCTTCGCCTTGGGGTCGAGTTGCAACTGCCCGAACAGGATATCGCCTATCTGCTTGGGGGAGTTGATATTTATAAGCCTCTCCCCGTCCCTCCCCTGAAGGGGCGGGAGTTGCTCGCCTTTGGCAGCGAGCATGTCACTGAGTTCAGCGATAATCTTCTGCTCGAGGGCAATGAGTTCGGCGGAGAGTTGCTGTTCGGCTTGCTTGAGTATGTTCACATCAAACCGCACGCCGGCACGCTCCATATCGCGCAGCACCTCCACCAGCGGCAGTTCGACCTCGTTGTACAAGTTCCATAGTGCCGGATCGGCTTTGAGTTTGTCCCACTGCGGCGGCTGATTGGGGTTATACGCCTGCTCGGGGTTGAGCAGGTAGGCGCAGAGGCGGGAGGAGATGTCAGAAAGACCCTCTCCCGGCCTCTCCCTCAAGTTCACCCCACTTCCGTTGGTCGCGGGGACCCCGAAGGGGAGAGGAGTATTTACACTTATATCAATCGATGCAGACGGTTGATTGCTTTCCAACTCGGCGAAAAGGTCAAGTTGCGCAGTTACCGGTTTGCTCGGTGCGGCTGACGGCTGGCTCTTTGCTTTCGACTTTTGACTTTCGACCTTCGACTCTTGGCTATCAGCCCCAATCTTCCTAAGCATCGAATTAAACTCCAGTTCGCGGTACAGGTCCGCCAGCTGCTGTTTGTCAGGTTGGCGGACGATCAGTTCGGCGGGATTGAACGTTACCGGTGCGTCCGTGCGTATGGTAACCAGGTAACGCGAGAACTCTATCTGCTCGCGCTGGGTCTCAACCTTTGTGCGTAGCGCACCTTTGATCTGGTCAGTGTGCGCGAGCATGTTGTCAATCGAGCCGAACTGCTGCAGCAGACTGACAGCAGTCTTTTCGCCCACGCCTTTACAGCCGGGCACGTTATCTGACGCATCGCCCATGAGTGCCAGCAGGTCGATCACCTGCCGCTGGTTGGTCAGGCCGTACTTCTCGCACACCTCTTTCGGTCCCATCTGCTCAAACCCTCCCGTGTGCCGCGGGCGGTACATGTTCACGCGATCGGTTACGAGCTGACCATAATCCTTATCCGGCGTAGCCATCAGCACCTCAAACCCCTGCTGCTCCGCCTGTTGGGCCACCGTGCCGATCACATCATCCGCCTCAAACCCCGCACACTCGAGCCGCACGATACGCATGGCGTCGAGCAGTTGTTTGATCACCGGCACGGCACGGTGTATATCCTCGGGTGTCTCTTCGCGCTGCGCCTTGTAGGGCGGATACGCCTCGTGGCGGAATGTCGGACCGTGAGGGTCAAACGCCACGGCGATATGTGTGGGGCTGATCTTCTTTATCAGGTCGTCCAGCGTAACCACAAAACCGAAGATAGCGGACGTGTTCTCGCCCTTGGAGTTGATACGCGGCGTACGGATAAAAGCGTAGTACGCACGGTAGATCATTGCGTATGCATCTATTAGCAGGAGTTTCACGATTCAGCGAGGGGTTTTTGAAATTAAAAATTAAAAATTAAAAATTGTCGATACTTGGCGATACTAGTTGACCAAATTTTCAACTTTCGCAAATATTGCACACAAAGTTACGGAAAATTTTGCATATTTGCAAAAAAAATTGTATCTTTGCAGCAAATTTTATTTGTATGAAGAGATTTTTGTATGTATTGGCGTGTGTTTTCGCCAGTTTGAGTGTTCATTCGGAGATCAAGTACGTGTTTTACCTTATCGGTGACGGAATGGGTCAGAACGAGATTCTTGCCGCCGAGATGTACCTGGCGGAGTTGGACAGTGTTATCGGTCGGCGGCCGCTGCATATCACCGGTCTGCCTTATACAGGCACGGTAGCCACTCACAGTGTATCGAACGGTATCACCGACTCTTCGGCTGCGGGCACAGCGCTGGCTACGGGTGTGAAGACGAACAACGGCACACTGGGTCTGAGTGCCGAAGGCGACACGCTCGTGACTATTGCCGAGCAGTTGAAGGCACAGGGCTGGGGTGTAGGACTGCTGACCACTGTGGCTATCGACCACGCCACGCCTGCGGCGTTCTATGCGAACGTCATGAAACGTGACAGTTACTACGAGATCGGCAAGCAACTCGTGCGTACGAACTTCGACTTCTTCGGCGGAGCGGGACTGCACCGCCCTGTGCCGCCTGAGGGACAGACCGGACCGAACGTATATGACCTGGCGGAGGAGAACGGCTACACGCTCGCCCGCGGACTAAAAGATGCACAACTCAAGCGCGACGCAAAGAAACTGATCCTCATGCAGGAGAACGACGCTATCGACCGCCGCAAGAAGAGCAGCGGTAACTTCCCATACATGATCGACGGCCGTCCGGAGAATCTGCACCTGAAGACGCTCACGCCGTTCGCTATCGATTATCTGCAGCAGCACCATGAGCGGTTCTTCCTGATGATCGAGGGAGGAATGATCGATTATGCCGGACACGGACGCGATGGCGCGGCAAACATCCAAGAGACACTCGACTTTGACAATGCGGTAGGTGCCGTACTGTCGTTCTACCGTCAGCACCCGGAGGAGACTCTGGTGGTCGTTACAGCCGACCATGAGACCGGCGGCATGGCTCTCGGCAACAGCGATTATACGCTCAATCTGCAGATCCTACGCCACCAGCACTGCTCATCGTGGGTGTTGTCCGATCAGATCAATGCGCTGTTCAAGAAAGGTCAGCCGCGCCCGAAGTGGCAGGACATACAAGCCATACTCGAGCGGCAACTGGATTTCTACGGCGAGGTGGAGATCAGCGACAAGGAGGATCGTATGCTCAAGGATGCGTTCAAGCAGGCGATGAAGAGCAAGAGCCAACGTTCGTTCCGCACGATGTACAAGGATCTGAACAAACTCTGCAACACCGCCATTGGCATACTGAACTACAAGGCTAAACTCGGCTGGACGAGTTACAGCCACACGGCATCAGCTGTACCCGTCTTCGCTATCGGCAAAGGCGCAGAGCAGTTCACGGGATGGATGGATAACACCGACCTTGTGCCGAAGATCCTACACGCACTGAAAACTGAAAACTGAAAGTTTGTCTGCAAGGGACAAAAAAAATGGTGTGTCATAATCGGCACACCATTTTTTCTGTCTCAACTCTCATTGGATATCGATCTGTCTGGTTGTCTTGCCTTGAACTTTCTGCAGTTTGGGCAGTTCGACTGTCAGTATACCATCCTCAACCTTGGCGTTGATATGCTCCTCATCCACATCCTCCGGCAGGGTGTAGCGCTGTTCGAAGTTCGTGTAGGAGAACTCGCGCCGCAGGTAGTGGGCATTCTTGTCTTCCTCCTTGTGCTCGAACTTGTTCTCGATAGCCACGCAGAGATTGTGCTCATCATCTACGTGTACGCGGCAGAACTCTTTCTTTACGCCCGGCGCAGCGAGTTCAACGATATACGCGTGGTTGTTTTCCTTGACGTTAACAGCGGGTGCTGTGGTGCTCATGCTGTTCATCAGGTCGTTGTTAAAGAGCTCGTCAAAAACTGTCGGGAACCATCCGTTTCTACGATACATTGCAGGTGTCATAATCTTTTCTCCTAAATTATGGGGTTGAACTGTTGCGGTTGTGTTGCCGTGTGATCGGTATCGACCCCGAGGTTAAACATTTCGCGTTGTTGCGTAACCTGTTGCAGTAGGTGTTTTGCTTGCCTGGCAGGCTCACGTTGTTGAACGTGTTCACTATACGTGGTGCAAGATCTGTGCCGTGGTGGCAAAATGCCGGATTGCGGGTTTGTGTTCTGTCAACTTGGCTGCCCGTTGTGCCAAATTGTCCACTTTTGTGCCAAATTGTCCACTATTCGCATGCGAGTGAGGAGTGAAAATGTCCGACAAAAGTTCGATATACCCTCGATAATCCCTCGATGGAACGGAACGAAATCGACTGCAAAATTAAGGCAAAAAAAATGAGGAAAGCAAACAAATGGGATAAAAGCGACGTAAAATGCTGATAGTCAGTTGCAAAAAAATGCAAAAAAATGCGTTTTTTTCACTCGTTTCAAATAATGGGTCTTTTAATATTTGCAATATTTGAAAAATTTTTTGTACCTTTGTAGGCTAATTGAACACGAGCTCATGGCAATCGCCCGCACAGAACACCTACACTCGGCGGGACAGCGGCAGTGCTACGGGGACTCGGGGTTGGAAGCCCCGAGCACAGGACAACGAAGATGGGCAAAGTGACGTTCAAGAGTGATCAGCTGACGCAGGGCATTATACATGCGTATCAAACGACTATATTTGCGCTACATAGACCATCCGCAACTCATCGACAACCCTATCGAACTGCGGAAAGCCATTCTGCTCGCCTACAGGCAGAAACGACGCGTGTGAGAGTCCCGCTATTGGCACAAAAAAAGAGGCTCTTGCGAGTCTCTTTTCGTGGTGCCAACGGGAATCGAAAATTGCAGAAAACTGCAATAATCGTTCGAACGTAGTGAGATAAGAGCCCTGGGAGAGTCCCTCTATTGGCACAAAAAAAGAGGCTCTTACGAGTCTCTTTTTCGTGGTGCCAACGGGAATCGAACCAGTGACACAAGGATTTTCAGTCCTTTGCTCTACCAACTGAGCTATGGCACCTCGCGTTCGGCAAATCGCACTATTCGGATGTCGCGCTGCGACGAAACGCGGATGCAAAGGTACGACAAATTTAGCAAATATGCAAATTATTCGCGGTTGCAGGTGCTGATTGCGGTACAAAAAACAGTATTTTGACAAATCAAGCATGCAAAACTGAGGAATCAGCAGTCAGCAATCTGATTATTCGGCAGGTTGGTCGTCGGAGATATCTACATCCTCAAACTGCTTGGGATAGAGGTTGGCATAATCCTGCAGCTGCTCGTCGATCTGGTGTGTTAGTTCAAGTTGGAAGTTAACCGCCTGCTCGGCATACGTGAGCATCTGCTGGACGGTATATAAGCCTGTCTCGCGCAGGAAGAACGCGAACTTCCGTGCCGTGCTCTCGTCGGCGGTGCGCTGCAGTGTACGCAGGTAGGTCTGCGCCTCGGCGAGCCGCTGCTGCGCCTCGACATTGGCGGTGATACGCAGGGAGAGGTCGGAGTCGGTGATCTGCTCCGCAGTGGTGAGGCTGTCCTGCGCCTGCAAGACGGTAGCGGCAACGAGTTGCTGCAGACGGATGAACGTAGCAACGGGGGACTTGTAGTCGTAACGCTCGATACGGTTAGGCAGACGTTTGTCGGGGTCGAGCTGCACCGGCAACCCCTGACGGAAACGTTCGGCACCATGATCGAGCGTGCGGAACTCCTGCACGAGCTCGCTCATGAGTGCGAGGTAGGTGTGCTGCTGCACATAGATGAACGCGTCGGTCCAGTTCTTGTAATCCCAGAGCGGTATATCGTTGGCGAGGAAGTCGGAGGAAGTCAGTCCGTCGAGCCGGTAGGCAGTGATCGGCACGAACCTGAACTGCGGTGCATAGTGCGGCACAGGCGAGGCGGTCAGTGCCTGGATGAACAGCTGCCGCTGCTGCTCGAACTCGGCATTGAGTGCGACAAGCTGCTGCAGTGCGTCTCGGTCGTCGGACGTGAAGCAGAGGTGCGCGAGTTTCTCGGACGGATACTTCTCCATGAACTGCATGAACAATTGCCTGCACGCCTCGTAGCGGTCAACCATCCTATAGAAGCGGTCGTGCAGGGTGTCGGTCTCGGCACGCCAACGGCTGATGGTATCGAGCCGTGCGTGCAGGTAGGTCTCTACATCGGTATATTCGAGCTTTTTTCCGGCAGGTGTGACGGTCGGGAACGCCTCGCCACGCGGCAGCTTGCCGCCCATGAAGTGCAGGCAGTTGCCGTAGAACAGCCTTGCTTTGTACAGCAGTTCCGCCCGCTCGCCGTAGTCGTGCAGCGCATCCTTGGCAGGCAGCAGCGTATATGCCGCCTCGCCCAGACGGTAATAGACGGCAGCGTGCTCGGGGTGCAGACGCTGGTAGGCGAGCAGGTTATACATCGCCTGGTACGCCGGCAGCGACTCGGTGCGATTGATCAGATCCTCGTAGTGCTCGTTGCTCTGCGCCTGAACGCACAGACCGGCAACTATGGCACAGATAAGCAGTATAGGTCGTTTCATACTATTCGTGATTGAGCAGCCAAACGTGGCTGCGGTCTATTATCTAAAAGTCGGTTACTTTGAATTCCACACGGCGGTTGATAGCGCGGTTCTCGTCGCTGTCGTTAGGCACGAGCGGGCGGCGTTTGCCGTAGCCTATGCTGCTCAGCCGCGAGCGGTCGATACCCTTGCGCACGATATACTCCATCGTAGCCTCTCCGCGTCGTGAGGAGAGCTGGTCGTTGTAGGCGTCGGAGCCTATGTCGTCGGTGTGGGCAGAGAGCTCGATCTTCAGTTCGGGGTTAGCCTCCATGAGCAGCACCACTTTGTCGAGCTCGGCGTGCGAGGACGGAGTGAGCACGTAGGAGTTGTTCTCAAATTGGATATTCTTGAGTTGCACCACCATATCTTTCTGAATAGGCTTGAGCGACACATCACACAGCTGGCGGTCGTAACCCTCGGGGATACTGACGATCGTATCGAAGAAGAAGTGCCCCGGGCTCTGTATAACCATCTCATACTCGTCCTCCTGTCGCAGCATGATCGTTGTGGTGGGCGGGTTGTAAGGCATATCGATAATCTCATGTTTGTTGCGGTTACGCAGGCGTATCGTTCCCTCGGTGATCGTACTGTCGAGGATATTGTCAAGCCGGAGCTCCAGCGGTTTTTTCACGGGGTTGAGCGGCACGTCGAACTCGGTGGTCGAGAACCTCACGTCACGTCGCGTATTGATCAGCAGCGTGGTATCGACGTACCCGCGGCGGTAGAGCGTCAGGGCGTAGGTCTCGCCGATAGGCAGGTCGTACACGCGTCCGAGTTCCTCGCGCTTGGTGTGTACGCGCAGGGTCTTGCCGGTATTCTCGTTGCGAATCACTTCGCGTTCGGGCGGTTCGGGCGTATAGAGTTCGGCATCGTAGGTATTGACTCGTATGCTCAGGTTACGTGCTATCTGCACGAGCACATGGCGGTTGTTGAGCGAGTCGGGATTCGTACAGTCGATGCTCAGGTAGTAGTGGCTGCAGTCGGGGGCTGTGATGTCGATGTTATACTTGCGGTAGGGCTGCAGTGCCACGCGGAACCGTCCGGTGGTGGCATCGGTGAGCGCTTCATCGAGCAGGTGGGCGGTTATGGCGTCGTAGAGGCGGATGTTCGCCTCAATGGCTCGCCCGGTGTTCTCGTCGGTAACAACACCGGTCAGCACGCCGTACTGCGCGCAGCGCATGGAGCGCGGCAGGGTAACCTGGCGGTTGATATAGATCGTGTCGAACTGTTTCTTCTCGCGCTCCTGCTCCTGCATCTCCGTCACCTGCAGAACGGTGTCACCGAGCTGGCGCATGTACGGTCCGTACAGCGAGCGCCGTTCGAGCGAATCGAGCCGCACGGGCAGCGTCCATACACCGTAGCCGAGATAGCGGGTGTGGAACAGGGCGTAGTAGCGGCGTTTCTTCTCCACCTCCTGCCGGGCATAGATCACCGTCTGGTTGTCGGGCAGCACAAGCGGCGACAGGTCATGGCTGGAGGCAACCATCGAGGGTTCAGCCTGCTGCCACTCGCCGCGGATATTGTCGCTGGTATATAGGCGGTCGGTCAGCGCCTGGGCAAAGTGCCCGGACTTGAGCAGTTTGGGATCCACGGTGCGACGTACAAAGTACAGCCGGTGCTCGTCAGACGCGACGGACGGCCACAACTCGTCGGCAGAAGTGTTGATGGAGTCACACATCCGCTCAGGCACGTTCCACATGCCGGCACGAGAACGGGTGACGTACAGGTCGTAATCCGACTTACCCGGCTCGAGTGCCGAGAAATAGATTGTCAGGCTGTCAAAACTATAGTGGGCGTGCTGGATCTTCCAACCCTGCTGACTGAACTTGCGCAGTTCGGGTAAAGATTGCAAATCTTTCTGACCGAACAGCCCCGCCGGATACAGAAGGATAGATACAAGGATTATGGAGTAATAGCGTTTCATGGGGCAAAAGTACAACTTTATTTTCAAAAAAGCAAATAATTTGCCAAAAATGTGCAGAATATTTTGTTTTTTCTATTTTTTTTTGTAATTTTGTACGACTTTTGGGTCCAAATAATTACTAACACGCGTCAGCACCCCCGCCGACGCATTAACTTCAGGAGCGCCTCAGGTTCTCTGTACGCAAGTGCGGCAGAGTGAGCAGCAACACTCCTAAACAGATTAAGATAATGAATATTGTAAGAAAAGAGATTACTCTGCCGGATGGTCGAGTTATCACCCTTGAGACCGGCAAGCTCGCCAAGCAGGCAGACGGAGCCGTGATGGCAACCCTGGGCAACACCATGATCCTTGCCACAGTATGCTCCGCCAAGGACGCTATGCCCGGCACAGACTTTATGCCGCTGACGGTTGAGTACAAAGAGAAGTTCGCCTCCGCAGGACGTTTTCCCGGAGGATTTACCCGCCGCGAAGGCAAAGCATCGGACTACGAGATCCTGATTGCACGACTCATCGATCGTGCACTTCGTCCGCTCTTCCCCGCTAACTATCACGCTGACACGTTCGTAAACGTCACCCTCTATTCGGCCGACGGCATTGACATGCCTGAGTCGATAGCCGGCCTGGCTGCCTCGGCAGCACTGGCGTGCTCGGATATACCGTTTGAGGGACCGATATCTGAGGTACGTGTAGCACGCGTTGACGGAGAGTTTGTTATCAACCCGACCTTCGAGCAGTGCGAGCGCGCCGACCTCGAGCTGATGGTTGCCGCTACGCTGGACAACATTATGATGGTTGAAGGCGAGATGAAGGAAGTACCCGAGTCGGTTATGCTGGACGCTATCCGCGCCGCTCACGAGGCTATCAAGCCCCAGTGCCAGGCACAGATCGAGATGATGAAGGAGTATGGCAAGGAGGTTAAACGCGAGTACTGCCACGAGGTGAACGACGACGAGCTGAAGCAGGCAGTGCACGATTTCAGTTATGCCCGCGCATACGCACAAGCTACCAGCGCTGACACCGACAAGCACCACCGCGAGGCAATGTTCTCGCAGATCTGCGAAGACTTCAAGACCGAGAAAGCCGAGTATATGGCTCAGCGTGCCGAGGCTCTCGGCATCGAGGTGGACGACGTAGCCGCTATGGTTGACCGCTACTACCACGATGTAGAGAAGGAAGCTATGCGTCGCGCCGTGCTCGACGAAGGCAAGCGTCTGGACGGACGTACAACAACCGAGATTCGTCCGATCTGGTGCGAGGTCAGCCCGCTGCCCGGACCTCACGGTTCATCGATCTTCACCCGCGGTGAGACACAATCGCTCTCGACCGTCACACTCGGCACGAAGCGTGACGAGAAGATCATCGATGAAGCACTCATCCAGGGCTCCGACCGCTTCCTGCTCCACTATAACTTCCCGCCGTTTGCTACCGGCGAAGCCAAAGCACAACGCGGCGTAGGACGTCGTGAGATAGGTCACGGCAACTTGGCTTGCCGCGCACTGAAGAACATGATCCCCGAGGATTTCCCGTACAGCGTACGCGTCGTTTCGGATATCCTGGAGTCGAACGGCTCAAGCTCGATGGCTACCGTATGCGCAGGCACGCTCGCGCTGATGGACGCAGGCGTACCTATCAAGAAACCCGTAAGCGGTATAGCTATGGGTCTGATCTCCGAGAACAAAGGTACGAACTACGCTATCCTGAGTGACATTCTCGGCGACGAGGATCACCTGGGTGATATGGACTTCAAGACTACCGGTACACGCGACGGTTTGACAGCCTGCCAGATGGATATCAAGGTCGATGGCCTGAGCTACGAGATTCTGGAGAACGCTCTCGCGCAGGCACACCAGGCGCGTATGTACATTCTTGATAAGATACTTGAGACAATGCCCGAACCGCGTGCCGACATCAAACCGCACGCTCCGCGTATCACCAGCTTCTATATCCCGAAAGACCTGATCGGTGCCGTGATTGGCCCGGGCGGAAAGATCATCCAGGGTATACAGGCTGAGACCGGTGCCGTAGTTAGCATCGACGAGGACGAGCGCGGTGGCAAGGTAGAGGTTGCATCGAACAACAAAGAGTCGATGGACGCAGCTATAGCCAAGATCAAAGCCATCGTGGCTCTGCCCGAGGTTGGCGAAACATACGAGGCTACCGTCAAGAGCCTTATGCCGTACGGCTGCTTCGTGGAGTTTATGCCGGGTAAGGAAGGTCTGCTGCATATCAGCGAGATCGATTGGAAACGCTACGAGACCATGGAGGAGACAGGTATCCAGGAGGGTGACAAGATCATGATCAAACTGCTGGAGATCGATCCCAAGACCGGCAAGTTCCGCCTGAGCGCCAAGGCACTGAAGGATAAACCTGCCGACTACGTTGAGCCCGAACGCCCCGCACGCGCGCCACGTGGCGAACGTCCTGAGCGTGGCGACCGTGGTCCCCGTCCGGAACGTCGCGGACCACGTCCCGAGCGCAACGGCGAACCCGCCGGCAGGTTCAGCAACAGCGATGGAGCACGCCTCGACAGACGTCACTAATCGAACCAACTGACTTAACCGCTTTGCTTTCGGCACACGCCGGAGCAAGGCGGTTAATAAATTGATAGAACCATGAAGAAAATTGTTGTATTCACAGGTGCCGGTGTATCTGCAGAGAGCGGTCTGGGCACGTTCCGCGACTCCGACGGGTTGTGGGAGAAGTACCGCATCGAGGACGTGTGCACGCACGAGGCGTGGCTCAGAAATCCGCAGTTGTGTGTGGACTTTTACAACGCACGCCGCCGCGATGTACTCAACGCCCGGTCCAACGCCGCCCACGAGGCTATAGCACGCCTGCAGCAGGCTATACCAGGCACGAAGATCATCACCCAGAACATTGACGACCTGCACGAGCGCGCTGGAGCAAAAGACGTAGTCCATCTGCACGGCGAGATTCGCAAACTGCGTGCTGAGAACGACGAACTGGCTACGGTGCCTATCGAGGGCTGGGAGCAGCACTACGGCGACCGTCACCCCAACGGCAGTCTGCTCAGGCCGTACATCGTGTTCTTCGGCGAAGGTGTACCCTACTTCACCGAGGCGTGTAACATTGCCGCCACGGCGGATATACTGGTGGTGGTAGGCACATCGCTGAACGTCTATCCTGCCGCCTCGCTGCTGCACTACGCGCCCGAGCACGCACAGATTATCATGGTGGATCCCGGCGACCCGCAGTTAGGTGCGTACGCCTCACGCGTACAACTCATACGCGAACCTGCCACTACCGGCGTGCCGAAAGTAGTTGAGCAACTCATCAGCCGATACGCATAACAAAGGCAGCCAATAGGCTGCCTTCATTTATTCCACATAGAGCACCAGGCCTTTCAAGTACTCGCCCTCGGGGTGGTAGATGTTGATCGGGTGATCCTGCGGCTGGTGCAGTTGGTGCAGGATACGCACATGTCTGCCGGTCTGCGCCGCAGCACTGAACACCGCCAGACGGAACGCCTCTTTGTCCACCGCCTGCGAGCAACTGAACGTGAACAGTATGCCTCCCGGACGAATCATCTCTATCGCCTTGGCGTTGATCCGCTGATAGCCGCGCAAAGCGTTCTTTACGGCATCGCGGTGCTTGGCGAACGCCGGCGGGTCGAGAATGATCAGGTCGAAGCCGTTTACTATTTGGTCATTTACGCTTTTCCCATTTGTCACAGCACTCAGGTAGTCGAACGCGTCGGCTGTCACGGCTTTGTGGGTCGTACAACCCGGGAAGTTCCGCGCCACATTGGCGTTAACCAGGTCGATGGCTTTCTGACTCACGTCCACCGAGTGCACCGTGCGCGCCCCGCCACGCAGTGCGTACAGCGAGAATCCGCCCGTGTAGCAGAACATGTTCAGCACATCCTTGCCTCGGGCGTAACGCTCCACCAGGGCGCGGTTCTCGCGCTGGTCGATAAAGAATCCTGTCTTCTGCCCGTTCAGCCAATCGATGCGAACCTCCAGGCCGTTCTCCTTTGCCCAGTACTCTGCCGGCTGCTGATCGCCGCCAACCAGCCAACCGGTCTTTTCTCCTTCTATAGATGCCTTGAAGGGCAGCGTATCGTCGGATTTGTAGTACACTCCCTTCACTTCTTTCACCGTTGCTACAATAGCCTCGGCTATATCCTTGCGGCACAGGTGTATCCCTACCGAGTGCGCCTGAACAACGGCGGTATCGCCGTAGATATCCACTATCAGTCCGGGCAGCCGGTCACCCTCGCCGTGAACGAGACGGTAGGTATTGTTATTCTCGCTGATCAGACCTATACTCCGGCGCATGGCATACGCAGCGGCTATACGCTCCTGCCAGAAGTGCTCGGGCAGGCTATCCACACCGAACGCCAGCAGACGTACGGCTATCGAGCCTACCTGCCAGTGACCGACACCCAGCACCTGACCGTTGGCGCCCACCACGCAAACCAACTCGCCCTCGTCAGGCACCGGCGAACGATGATCGGCATCCAACGTAACACGTGCTATAGCACCGCTGAACACCCACGGATGAAAGCGGAGAACAGACTCCTCCTTATGAGGCTTGAGAGCGATTATGGTCATAAAATTTCTATTTTGTGATTGGTAATTTGTAACTCGGCTTTCGTCTTTGAGCGTCAGCGGTCTTTCGTCTTTCGACTAATCTACTGCACAAAGGTACAAAAAATAATACACATTTGCAAGTTTAGAGAAAAAAGTATTCACAAAATCTGTGATTTTGAGAAAAAAGCACCGCCACGATTTGCAAATACCATTATTTTTTTGTATCTTTGCGTGCTTTTGCATGATCGCAACAGTCAAGAGCACAAAATACAAAACAAACAACATATATGAAAAAACTAATTCCTATTATTGCCATGGCAGCAGTAATGACAGCTTGCACCGGTCAGAAGCAAACAACCGGTATTCCCTTGAGTAACCTCGACACCACCGCCGTGCCGCAGAACGATTTCTACCAGTACGCTTGCGGCGGATGGATGGCTGCTAATCCCCTGACACCGGAGTATTCGCGCTTCGGCTCGTTCGACAAACTGGCTCTGAACAACCTCGAGCAGGTCAACGGACTCATTCAGGACATAGCCGCCAAGCAGCACAAGCAGGGCTCGGTCGAGCAGAAGATAGGCGACATCTACAACCAGTGCCTCGATACCGCACGACGCAATCAGGAAGGGATAGCACCTGTGCAGAACACCCTTGCAGAGATTCAGGCTATCCAATCGCGTGACGAATTTTCCAAACTCCTCGGCGCAGCTATGGAGTACGGACTCTTTGCCATGTACGTCGATGCCGACGCACTCAACTCCAGCATGAACATCATGAACGAGTACCAGGCTGGCTTCGCGCTGGGCGAGAAGGAGTATTACACCGACCAGGACGAGCACACGCTGGATATCCGCGCCAAGTACGTGCAGTACATCACGAACATGTTCAACCTCTTCGGTCAGCCTGAAGCAGACAAAGCCGCACAAACAGTGCTGCGTCTCGAGACGCGTCTGGCTCAAGCCGCCAAGAACAATGTCGAACTGCGTGACCCTGTTGCCAACTACAACAAGATGTCCGTCGCCGACCTGCAGGCACTCGTGCCGCAGATCAACTGGGCGGAGTTCTTCGCCGCACTCGGCGTACAACTCGATAGCGTAAACATCGGTCAGATTGCTCACCTCCAGGAGGTTGGCAAACTCCTTGCCGAAGAACCCCTTGAGGATATCAAGACTCTCTTCACCTGGCAGGTGCTGGACGGAGCCGCTTCCTATCTAACCGACGAGATCTACATGGAGTCTTTCAACTTCTACGGCAAGGTACTCTCCGGCCGCGAAGAGCCCTCACCGCTGTGGAAACGTGGCGTGGGTATCGTTAACGGCACGCTCGGCGAGGCTGTCGGACAGATGTATGTCAAGAAGTATTTCCCCGAGGAGAATAAGCAGCGTATGCTCAATCTCGTCCACAACCTGCAAACCTCGCTCGGGCAACGTATTCAGGCGCTCGATTGGATGAGCGATGAAACGAAAGCCAAAGCTACCGAGAAACTCAATGCTATCACCATTAAGATCGGTTACCCCGACGAGTGGCGCGATTACACCGACCTGAACATCGATGCCACGGACACCTATTATGCCAACCTGCAGCGTGCAGCCAAGTTCGAGCAGGCATACTCGCTATCGTTCCTCGGCAAACCTGTGGACAAGAAAAAATGGTACATGACACCTCAAACCGTTAATGCCTACTACAACCCCTCCAGCAACGAGATCTGCTTCCCTGCAGGTATTCTCCAGTACCCGTTCTTCGACATGAGTGCAGACGATGCGTTCAACTACGGTGCTATCGGCGTGGTGATCGGCCACGAGATGACTCACGGCTTCGACGATCAGGGCTGCCTCTTCGACAAGGACGGCAATATGCTCAACTGGTGGACCGAAGAAGATAAAGCCAACTTCGACGCACGCACCAAAGTTATGGAGAACTACTTCAACGGCATAGAGGTTGCTCCCGGCGTACACGCCAACGGTGCCTTCACACTCGGTGAGAACATTGCCGACCACGGCGGACTGCAGATATCTTTCCAGGCGTTCAAGAACAACGAAAACGCTAAACCCGAAGCCGAACGTCTCGGCACGGTGGACGGCTTCACGCCAGAGCAGCGGTTCTTCCTCGCGTATGCCAATGTATGGGCAGGAAACATCCGGCCCGAGGAGATCCTCAACCGCACGAAGTCTGACCCGCACTCCCTCGGCCGCTGGCGTGTCAACGGAGCACTGCCGCACATTGCCGCATGGTACGAGGCATGGAACGTTACCGAGGAGAGCCCTCTATACGTCGCGCCCGAAAACCGCGTACATATATGGTAAAGCACGTTGTATTCTTCCGCCTCGCCGATATGGCTGAAGGAAAAACCAAACTCGAAAACGCACAGATCATCAAGCAGGGACTGCTCTCCCTGCTTGATAAAGTGCCTGTGCTGCGTTCGGAAAAGGTCGGCATCAATATCCCCAACGCCACAAAAACCGACTACGACATCTGCCTCGAGTGTGAGTTCGACACCTGGGCGGACCTCGATACCTACCAGAACCACCCCGAGCACCTGAAGGTAGCAGCCTATATCGCCAAGTGCCGCACTGCACGTGCCGCAGTGGATTATGAGTTCTGACACCACAAAGCGTGTCGGCATAGGTTTCCGCCCGTAACGCACATATCTTCGCCCGTAACGCACATATCTTCGCCCGAAATCGTGCAGGATAATCGACCCTTTATCGGGCCGTTTTCGGGCCTTTATCGACCCTTTATCGCATCCTGGTGCACCCTATATATACATAGTATATATCCTATGATTTTGAAAAATATTTACAAAACTCTCTGATTATATGAAAAAACACTTTAATTTATTGCTAATCTTAGGGGTGAGCGTATTGGGCGCTCTAACTGCCGGTTGCAACTCGCCGCAAAATTATAAAGATGCCGACTTTAGTATTACCGTTTGCAACATCCAGGACCGGCAAGTAAGCATTAAGGTCAAACCTGTATATGATGACAGGTACTATTATTGGGACGTTCTAACCTCCGAACGTTTTTCAGAACTCAAAGATACAATCGGGGAATACTATTACAACGAATGGGATTTTTACTTACGTTATATATACCAAGAGCCTGTGATAGGTGATGACGAGCCGTTACCCCCGG
>CALZOG010000003.1 GCA_945827635.1 uncultured Bacteroidales bacterium | reverse complement strand
AGCCTTAGCGATAGTGGTTTTTCCTGTACCTGGACCACCTTCAATAATAATACGGTTATTCTTTTCAAGACTTTTGAAGGTTTCCAGATTTTGAATGTTCAACCATTCGATGATACTTTGGTAGTTGGTTTCAAGATAGTTGAAATCCGGTCGAATAGAATTAATCAGTGTGTTAATTGCGATTTCGACTTCATGGTTATTTAAATCTTCACCATGCCATTTCTTACGTTCTTTATCTACTTCAAGCACTCCTACACAAAAGTCTGCGAACGACTCCTCAGGATCTTTTTGCTGAATAGAAGACCAAAGTTTATATCCCAAGTCCATCTTAGAATTAAGATTGGTATGTCCCATTGCCGTGTGCGGGAATGCGCATACAGTGTCTAAGAAGATTTGATGCGTGTTAACTATCTTGTTGTTGATGAGCGCATATTTATAATCTTCTGCTTGTTGGAATGGAGATCTTCCCATAAAACGGCCATCCCCTTTGGTGAAATAGAAATTTCCTTCGTGGATACCTACGCCACCGCCTTTGACTTCTACGATAACAGCACCTTTTTCGCAAACAAGGAAGAAATCAATCTGGATTTCCGACTGCCTATCATTGTCAATCGGAAGCCGTAAATCATGCCAGAAATGCCATGACAAATCACTATTCTCGCAGTCCGTATAGATACGGCGATACATATCAATCTCTCCATACAGTGGAGTTCCATCCGTGTGTTTTATGATGGTTTCCAGATTGTTAATATCCTTATAGTCGTGACTTATGATTGCCATGGTTGATTATGTTTTATGCCCAAAGTTCGGGATTGATCAGATCTTGCATTTTATAGTTATACATTTCTAGAAGTTCTTCTCGGTGTTCCGGGAACATCTCTAATGTATCAAGCAGTGTCTGTAGCGTTTTGCAAATTTTTCGTACTTTGCCTCGTTTATCCTCTTTTTCATAATAGCCGCTTTCGTAATCGCGCATGAACTCGTCAAAGGACTTTATTTCTTGAGGAACGTCAAATCCGGACGTCTGCTCCCAATAGGTTTGATTTCGGTATGTGTATTCCCAAAAGGACATCTTTTTGTAGAAAGCCTGTTGGTTACACCAACGAGCTATCTGCACGTATAGATTTGGTATCGGAGATTTATGACAATCTTCATGACGCATTAAATACCCCACACAACCATAAGTCATGAGAACTTTGATACGCTGAAAGATTTCCCAAATATCCTTATAGAATTTTTTGTATTCCGTGGCATCTTGTTTAAAACCACAGAAGAGATAGAATTTGGTTCCTTTCTTAGGATTATAGTGTTTCCATATCTTTAATGCTTTCTCGATTTTAGGTCTATCTCTCCAATTGTCAAAGGCAAATATGAAGTCGCCATGATATTTGGTTCGGGATAACATTTCTGCCATTTCTTCTCCGTGTGGACTTTCAGCAAGCATGCGTTCGTCTAAACCTTGACGGAACTGGAAAGGACGACCCGTAGCAATGAGTTGGTTCAGTCTATCACGCCAAACACTTGGATCGGCGGCCAAGAAATTGTCATCCCACAAATAAATATATGGACGAACCAAACGACCGTGTTCGTCACGTTCATTATCAAGGAAGCTTTCGAGGTCCGAATAAGGGAAAATCTTGTCTTCCAATTTGTTGATACAGAATGGACAATGGCGAATGCAACCGCGGGTTAAGAAGCCTATACTATATTGTTGATAGTCCTTATATTTTTCACGTTTGAATCCTTCTGCCACTTTGCGTTCAACGAACTCATCATACAAGTGGTAGTAGGGCATTTGTCGAGCCAAGTCTATGCCATGTGCGCGAATGCCACCACGATGGTTAGGATATTGGTTAAGGAAATCATCATCCTCTAATTGATTCATATCGTCATGGCGTTTCTGGCGATATATATTCACATTCAACTCATTAGCATAGAAGCCTGTGCCACCACAACGGAACTTATGCTGTTGTGCAGGTGTCGCATTATCGTAGAATGCTGGCATTTTGGTAAATGTAAAGACGCGCGAAATATAGATGTATTTATAGGACTCAATATCTTCGTTTTGGTCGATAATGAGTTTGAAATTTATATCATTGTCGTGAAGAAAACCAGCGATTTTCATCAGTACAAGGTTAGGATGCCGAGTCCCGTTACAAAGCAGGTCAGCATCTACAAGTCCTATTTTGATTTTCGTTGGCAAGATATTTCTGTATAAATTTATTTCGCCTGCAAAGATGCAACTAATTTTTCAAATAACCAAATAATTGGAAGAAGATTTTACTCTAATCAAAGGTTAAAATAATAAACAAATGCATCAATCATGCCACTGATGTTTTTGAGATGCTGGGGATAGTTCTCGTAACCTTGGTCATATCCTTGCTCACGCTCAAAGTCCTCCAGATCTTTCATGAAGCTTTCTTTAAGCGATTCGTAATCTGCGCTCTCGTCTTCCGTCAAAGGATTGCATATATCGGCGATGATATAATACGACAACATTAGACTATGATATGCAGTAAAGACAACCAAGATAGCCGTCAACTGATACAGGTTATAAGACTTAAAGAGTTTCGGATAATCCGTCTCCATATACGAAGCGATTGCTTGCTTGACAGGGCTGGTTTGATGAAACATCAGGTATTCATCATCCATTAGCACATCGTAGTTGGTACTCTGACAGAATTGATCCACCAACTCAGCGAAATCGCCTTGTTCTAGGTTACAATACGTATAGTGATAAGTCAGTAACGAAGCGGGAGAGGTATAACCTTTCTCCGCCTTCAGTTCTGCTACTAATTCTTTGGCTAAATCTTCATCAGATGTAGCGATAACCACATTGTCAGGATTGGTGAGTGGTGCGCCGTCCTCATAAAGGACATACTTGTCACCTTCTTGTTTGTAGATATATTCTGCCATAGTATTAATTTGATTTCGCTTGCAAAGATACTTTGATTTTTTCATACAACCAAACCTGTTGGGAAAAATCACTTGTTTTTTTCTTTCACTTCCGTATCAAATGGCAACTGTGGCAATTCGAACTTGTCGAAGTCGGATTCGAAAAGGCGGTCTTGGATGATGCGGTATTTCTCAAACTCCGTCTCTGCAAACTCCTTGGCTTGCTCGGTAGAGACAGAACCTGCATCGGTTAGTATCCGGTCATCGCTTGCCTCTAAGATGATGTCAATACGCTTTGCCCAATCCTCCATCGTCATCGGGATATGCCGTTTCGCCATACGTTCGGCAGTGTCCAAGACAGAGTTAACCAAACGCCCCATATCTTCCAGTTCCAACTCATTGAGGTAGTTCTTCGCCACACTCACATCGGGTTTGACAATCTTTCCGTTCGGAGCTTTCTCCCAAGTAGTTAAGCCCATGTGCTCTTTCTCCGCATTCGCACGCGACACAATCAGTTCTGCTGCCGTTTGACCATGTACGGCATAATGCATCTTATTCTGCACTTTCGCGAAGAAGTCGCGCGTAGTGGGCGTATCAAGGTTGTAGTCAATAGCCGTCGCATATATATCAGTGAGTTTCTGATAAAAGCGGCGCTCGGAGAGGCGGATCTCTCGAATCTCCGCCAGCAGATGTTCGAAGTAATCCTCGCTGATGAAAGCACCGTTCTCCATACGCTTGCGGTCGATAACATAGCCGCGGATAGCAAACTGCCGCAACACGGCAGTACACCATTGGCGGAACTGGGTCGCACGGATGGAATTCACACGATAACCGACAGAGATGATAGCATCAAGTTTGTAGAATTGCGTAAGGTAACTCTTACCATCTGCCGCAGTTGCCGAAATTTTCTCGGTAACTGAATCTTTGTCTAACTCTCCACTCTCAAAGATGTTCTTCAGGTGTACACCAATATTATCTGTGGAGCAATCAAAAAGCGTCGCCATCGCTTTCTGCGTAGCCCAGATGGTTTCGTCTTTATAAAAGACTTGTACACCCTGTGCTTTGTCTTCGGCTTGGAAGATCAAGAACTCGGCTGTGGAGTTGCGTATTTGCAGTTGTTTGGACATGATATAGATACCAGCTTGCAAGGAGTGTTATGCATGTATATGGTGTAATGCGTCGATATAAACGGAAACGGTTAGTTATGTTACAATAAATCGCCTACAAAGATACGAAAAAAAAATGACATTTGCAAACCTCCCAGAGAGAAAATTGCAAATATCTGCATTTTTTGCATCATTTAGCCGAAATGGCTGATTTCCCATAATCTGTTGATATAATAGATACCGATCGAGCGGATAGCCTATAGACAAAGGATAAAAAGCGGCGGAATACCGCCTGAAACTGAACACCGCTGCGCTACCTAACTCGGGGTTGAAAGCCCCGAGCACAGGACACTGGCGCGTTCGGCAAGGCGGTCGCATCAGATGGCGCTTTGCGCCATAAAGGCGACACCTGCCTCCGCTCTCCCCACCGCAACCTGCGGTTACGTCGGGGACCCCAAGAGGGGGCGGGACAGCGCCGCGCACTAAACCGATGCGGTGGGCTAGGTGGAGGCAGGAGAGCGGGGGATGGGGAGCGGACGGAGGTGATCACTCCCGATAATGGATCGAGATTGGCTCGAAAATGGCTCGAAAATGAATCGAAAACGGCTCGTTTCGGTCTGGGAGAAGACTGTGAGCCGATGAATGGGGAAATGAACGCAACAATGCTACGTATGTGACCTGACCGATTAAACGTCAACAGTTACCGACCTATGTATATCTCCTTCGCGCGTGTTTTATTCGCGCGCGTTATTATTATAATGAACGTGGGCACACCCGCGCGCGGCTTACAAAATATACAACTATATATTATGAAAGAGTTAAAATGTCCGAAATGCGGAAATGTTTTTTCCGTAGATGAAGCAGATTACGCATTGCTGCTCAACCAAGTGAAGAATGCGGAGTTTGAAATCGAGCTTAACCGTCGCCTTGCCGAGGTACAACAGACTTGGGAGAGTCGTCAACAGGCTCAGGCGCTGCAGGCCGCCAACGATAACCAGAAAATGCTGTTCGAAAAAGACGCTCAGTTGCAGAAGAAAGAGGCGGAAATACAGACCCCCAAACTCCAGATGGCTAAGGCTGACGCTGATAAGAAAGTCGAACTGCAGTCGGCGCTTCAAACCAAAGACAGCCTGATTCAACAACTCCAGAACGCCAATGTCATGACTGCACGTCAGGCCGAGTTGGACAAGAAGAGTCTGAGGGATGATTACGAAACCAAACTCAAGGCAGCATGCAGTTGTCGGGGACGATGGCCGAGGCACCAAAGGCGACTTTATCTTCCGTGACAAATCGGATGACGACGTCGAGTACATCTCCATCATGTTCGAGATGAAGAACGAGAACGATGAGACCGCCACTAAGCACAAGAATCAGGACTTCTTCCGCAAGCTCGATGAGGACCGCAAGAAGAACTGTGAATATGCAGTACTCGTGTCGATGCTCGAGCCCGAGAATGACCTGTATAACAATGGCATAGTGCCCGTTCTGCAGAATGACAAGGGCGAAAGGTTCGAAAAGATGTACGTTATCCGTCCACAGTTCTTCGTGCCACTCATTACGCTGCTTTGTCAGATCTGCCGCAAGACGATAGACACTCGACGTGAGTTGGCTTTGATGAGGTCGCAACAGGTGGATGTTACCCATTTCGAGGAGAAACTCACGGCATTCAAGGAAAGTTTTGGGCGTAACGTACGTTTGGCGAATGATAAGTTCAATACTGCAATAGATGAGATTGATAATACCATCAAACGCTTGACGAAGGTGCGGGAGGCTTTGGTTGCTTCAGGTGACTACCTTGACAAGGCGGATAAGAAACTTGAATATGTTACCGTCAAACGCCTCACCTACGGCAATCCGACTATGAAAGCCATGTTTGAGGAGGCAAGCAAGCAGTGAGAGCCTCTCTTACTTGATGAACTGCAGTTCGACGCGGCGGTTCATTTGCTTGCCTTCGACTGTCTCGTTGTCGGAAATCGGGCGGGTTGCGCCGTAGCCTTTGGCAACGAGCAATGCAGCGTCACAACCTTGCTTAATCAGGAAGGTGCGCACGGATTCAGCACGCTGGCGGGAGAGAACCATGTTCTTTTTGGGATCACCTGAAGAGTCGGTGTGACCGCTGATCTCAACGCGCAGATTTTTAGCCTTGATGATCTCGGCAACACGCATAAGTTCGTTCTCCGACTGTGGCAACAACTCGTACTCGTTGACAGGGAAGAACAGGTTGTTGACCTGCACAGCCATGCCTTGCTCGATCATCTGTTTGTATGAAGTAAGTTGGATATTCTTCTCGATACTGACGAATGTCTTTTGCTCGCGCAGGTCAATGTTGTTTGACAGCGGGAAGTAACGCTCGTCGTCAATATAATATCCGTAGTTCTTACCCAAAGGCAGCACAAGATAGAATGTGCCGTCGTTAGGATCGGTAAGTAATTGACCTATACTCTCATGCGTATCAAGATCCTCCCATCGAATGGTTACGCTTACGGTATTTTGTGTCTCGTCGCGCACGGTGCCTGAGATGGTTGCTACAGCATTCGGGCGCATCCACCACGGCAGTTCCAGCGTGAACAAGTCATCGCCGTTGGAGTAGTAGGCAGTGCTACCGTCGGTACTGATCTTGTAGCCCCATTCTTGCCGCGGTGAGTTGATTTGTGCTCCGAGGTTAACCGGCGTTGACCACTCCGTCCATGAGTCGTCGCGCAGACGGGTAGTCTTGAATACATCCAAATCACCCAGATTGCTATGGCGGTCGGAACTGAAATACAAGGTTCGCATATCCGGGTGCAGGAACGGCTTACGCTCCAGCCCCGGAGTGTTGATAGTCGGACCAAGATCTACAGGTTTGCCCCAGTTGCCGTTTTCATCCATGACGGAAACGAAGATGTTAATCGATGTGCCAACCTCGTTTTCTACCTGTTTGAGCGCCGAGAAGAGCATGGCTCGGCCGTCACTGCTGAGCATAGCATCACTCTGCCAGGTAGAGATATTGATGTTATCCGGCAGCGTTACCGGTCGTGACCAACCTCCTGAAGTCTTGGAAGTGGAGTAGAGCAAGCCGTTGCGGAAGAAGATCAACTGTGTACCGTCAGCCGAAACAGACTGCATAGCCTCGTGAGTAGCTGTTGTGTTGAGTTCGGATACAGGCGTAGCCAGTGTCCAGCCGCGTGAAGTCCGTGTGGAGGTATAGATGTCCTCGCTGTTGCCTGCAGCCTTGTCAAACACTACGCGCACGAAATAAAGCGTGTTGCCATCAACTGTCATAACAGGCGAATATTCCTTTTGCGGTGAATTGACAGAGTCGGAAAAGGCTACAGGAATCAAGTCTTCTTTCAAACCTTGCTCAAGTGCAGTAATCAGGCTGCGATAGTTGAGATCATCGCCAAACGCATCGGCAAACTGGCGTACGGTTTGCAGTGCCATCTCTATATCCTGAACAAAAAGATATTCGTTGATAAGCGAAAGCATCCAATCGTATGCCACACGATACGGTGCTGCCAGTTTGATAAGTGCCTGCCAGCCATTGTCGGTAGTGAGCACCGTATGGAATTGTGAAACGATCTTTTTGTCGTGTGCTGTCAGATCGGTATAGCGTGGGTTAGGGTATTGGTCGTGGAACTTGGTGATATCCGATACACTGCCCGTGCTGCAATATACATCGTGCAGTAGCATCCACGCTGAGTCCTGAATATCGATGCTTGGTCCGTTCTGGAAAGCGAGTAAGGCGGCGGGGGCACTGCGCCTGTTGTTGGCAATCTTCAAGATAGCGTAATAGAGCCTGCGTTGCTCCATCTGATCTTTTCGACCTGCGGCTTTATCCTTGAGTGCCACCCAATCTCCTTCTCGTATGTAAGAGGCGTACTTTTCTTCGGCTTGCAGAGCGAGTTGCCGGCGTGCGTAGGGACTTTCCGGGTAGGTGTTGACGTATTCAGCCATTGCTTCTTCCGTGCCAACAGCCTGTGCTTTGCTCAAGGCTAGAGAATACATGTTTTGCCGAGCTTGAGGTACCTCTTCGGCATCGGGGTATTGGTTAATAAATGTATTGTATGCCAACAAGGTGTTTTTGCTCTGCGCGTCAGCGTATGCGAGAGTATTACGCCGGCGTACCGCCTCTTTTGCGTCTTGACCATTCGGGTGCTGCTCAAGGAAAAACTCATACGATCCGATTGTGTTTCTGTCAGCAGCCTGCTCAAAGGCTATATGGCTCAAGTGCTCTTTCGCCTGACGTTGTAACGATGGCACGGCTCGAGGGTAAGACTTGAGGAAATCGTTGTATGCTTCCTCGGTATCGATTGCCTCAGCATCCTTGAGCGCAAGGGCACAAATCTCGTGAATGGTAGTATTCAGCAAATCCTTGGTTAACCCTTTAGCAATGAGTTTATCCTGTGCATCCGGCTGAAGGCGGAGGAACTTGGCTTTGCAGTCGTTGATATACTTGTATGCCTTGGGTATATCCCTGCCGCTAAATTCTGCCAACGAATAGAGCTTTGCAGCCGAAAAGAGGTAAGGCACATCTGCTGGATCTTTGGTTAAGCGCTTGTCAATATCCTTTTGCGCGGCTTCGTAGTTGCCCTTCAATACTTGTTTTAATATCGGATACTCATACTCCTGAGCTTGAAGCATGCACGCAAATAATAGTGCGATAATAGAAAGTGTAAAGTTCTTCATAAGCGCAATGGTTTTACGGGTTAGTTGCGTTATTAGAAATTATCGTCCCAGAAAATCTTCTTAAGGAATCGACACAGGTAATTTTGCCAGTTCTGCCATGTATGTCCGCCTGTACTTTCGTAATAGGTGTACTCAAAATGATTGGTATCCAGCCACAGTCGATAGTCTTGCATCTGAGCGTATAGGAAGTCATCACGCCCCATACCTATCCAATACATGGGCGGTATGGAAGCCATGTGACGCATTTCTTCCATCCAGTTGCTATAGGCAGGCGACTGATATTCAATCTGATAGTCGAATCCTGTGGTGTGGTACTGCGAGTCGTACTCGGGAGATACCTCCTCGTTGCCTTGCTGTGGAATAATTACAGCAGAGAACAAACCGATGTAAGCAAATTGATCGTGCAGATAATGGGAAACATGCATGGTATGGAAACCGCCCATCGATAATCCTGCAATTGCCTTGTGTGCTGGATCGGTTGCGATGGAATAGCGGTACTCAGCTGCGCCCATAAACTCGCGGAAATGCTCTTCCCAATAGCCGGACATCTCATAACTTTTCTCCTGATCAGCGGTGAGTTTGCGCCAATGTGCACTGCCCTTGGATGTATCAAACTTCTCGCCGGCAGGTGTGACATTGGGTGCGTCCATCAACTGATAGCGCTCCTCGGGAGGAATGCTGCCCAGAAAATTGTCGGGCATGATTATTACCATCTCCTTGACTTGCTCTGCCAGTAGCAGCATATTCATCAGCCGCAATAGGTCACCTTGTACTGTCCAATCATCTTCTGAGCCGTACATACCATGTTGCAGATACAGAACGGGGAAGACTGTTTTGACAGAATCCACACGTTCAGCATATTTGTATGGCAGATATATCCTGCACGGTACGCCCAAAATCGTGTCGCGCTCGATGGTGCCGACACTGATGGTTGCGTGAGCCGTGTAAATCGACGAAATGCAGAACGAGGCTATCAGGGATAGAAAGAGAGATGTGCGTTTCATACTAATTACAAATCAAGTGACAGTTGAACATCCGAGTCGCCGTTCGTTATGGTAAACGGGATGCTTGAGGGAGAGTCGTCAGCAGCGTCCTTTGTACCAGCAGATGGTACATCCGTGGCACCCGGCGTGCTCACCTCCGACTGACCATCCGGCAGATCCGGTGTGTCAGGCGTTTCCGGCTCCGGTTCGGGTTCCGGCGGCTCGGGAGTGATGTCAATGATGTTGGCAATGTCGTAGTTGCTAAGACGTTTGCCACGTGCCTTTGCGGACTTGACATCGATAAAGTCCGCCATTATCACATCCTGTGCGGGACGGTTGGCATCGGCGAACTGCAATTGGAACGCTGCCTCTTCGCGGTCGGAAAGAATGATAATTTTGTGCCCTGGAGCCTCGCCCAGTAAGGACTGAGGTTTGGCTAATGCATCCGACAGGGTAAAACGTTTGCCGTAATAGAAGTGCAGTTCATCGTTCCACATAGCCAATGACCAAACCTTATCCGGTTGCCACTTTTCGATGCGCAAGATATTGTTGTCAAAGTGCGCAGTGGGATCAAAGTTGTTGAGGTAATAGTTGCCTTCTGTTGTGATAACAAGTATGCGGTCGTCATCATCGAACTCGCCGAGGTAAGTGCCTTGCTCATCGTAATTGACGCGCAACACATCGGCATCAAACCACACTTTGCGTCCGCCCAGTGTAGAGTGACCTTTCTGCTTGAGGGTGATTGATTTGACTTCGAACTTGGTCAGCACGTTACCCATTGCTCCACGGTTCTTGACAGCCAACTCTGACAGATCCTTGAGCACTTCCACTTTCTTGAGGTGCAGTTGCGGTTTCAGGGCTACGCGGATAATCTCTGCCTCGCCATTGGGGTTAGCGGTGAAATAGACAACTTTCGACCCCGGTTTGCCTTGCGTAAGATCGTACTCTTTATCACGCGCCACGCCTGTGACGTGGAAACGTTTCATGTAGTATATTCCGCCCTTTCCGTCGCGGTACACTACGTTGTAGATGGTGCGGACATCGTCCTTCTTGAAGATGGCGATGTGCAGTATATCCGTACCGATGAACAACTTTTCCGCCACACGCATGATCTTGTATTTGCCGTCGCGGTGGAAAACGATGATATCGTCGATATCCGAACAATTGAACAGGAACTCGTCTTTCTTCAATCCTGTGCCCACAAAACCGTCTGCATAATTGATATACAACTTCTCGTTGGCCTCAACAACGGTCTTAACATTGATATTGGCAAAGTTGCGAACTTCGGTCTTGCGCGGATAGCGGCTGCCGTACTTCTGCTTAAGCATCTCAAACCATGCAATCGTATATTCGGTCAGATGGTTGAGGTCGTGTATGGTTGCCTTGATCTTTTTCTCCAGATCCTTCATCAGTTCGTCAGCCTTCTTGGCATCGAACTTGGAGATGCGGATCATGCGGATATCAAACAAACGTTCGATATCTTCGGTGCGCACTTCGCGAATCAGTTTCGCCTTGAACGGCTCCAAAGCACCATCCACAAACTGAATCAGTTTTTCTTTGCTTGACGCCTGTTCGTAGCCTTGCTCCTTGTAGATGCGGTTCTCGATGAAGACCTTCTCCAGTGAGGTATAGAAATACTGCTCTTCCAGTTCGGCTTTCTGAATCTCCAACTCCTGGCGCAGCAGGTCTTTGGTGTTGTCCGTAGAAAGTTTGAGCAGGGTAGATACGTTGGTGAAGATTGGCTTTTTGTCCTGAATGACACAGCAGTTAGGCGAGATGGACACCTCGCAATCGGTGAACGCATAGAGCGCATCGATCGTCTTGTCGGATGATGCACCAGGAGCGAGTTGTACAACTATCTTGGCTTCTTCAGCGGTGAAATCATCAACTTTCTTGATCTTTATCTTTCCTCGCTCCTGCGCTTTCAGGATCGTGTCAATGATTTTCGACGTTGTTGTGCCATATGGCACTTGACTGATGATCAGTGTCCTGTTGTCATCCGCCTTGCTGATGTGCGAACGGATCTTGATAACGCCTCCACGCTCCCCGTCGTTGTAACGGCTGACGTCCACTTCGCCGCCTGTGGGGAAGTCTGGGTACAATGTGAATTCTTCCCCGCGCAGATAGGCGAGAGAGGCATCACACAGTTCAACAAAGTTGTGGGGCAGAATCTTCGAATTCAGACCGACAGCAATACCTTCCACACCTTGCGCCAGCAGCAGCGGGAACTTGACAGGCAGGTGTACGGGTTCCTTCTTCCTGCCATCGTAGGAAGCCATCCAGTGCGTTGTCTTGGGGTTGAAGACCGTCTCAAGTGCGAACTTTGACAAGCGCGCCTCGATGTAACGCGGAGCGGCTGCACCGTCACCTGTGAGGATGTTACCCCAGTTTCCTTGACAGTCGATCAGCAGATCTTTCTGCCCGAGTTGTACCAAAGCATCGCCGATTGAAGCATCACCGTGAGGGTGATATTGCATCGTTTGGCCGACAATGTTGGCTACCTTGTTGTACTTGCCGTCGTCCACTGCTTTCATCGCATGCAGGATACGGCGCTGAACGGGCTTCAAGCCGTCCTCTATCGCAGGAACGGCTCGCTCAAGAATGACATACGAAGCATAGTCCAGAAACCAGTCCTGGTACATGCCTGTCAGATGATATTTGATTGCGTCGCTGAAGTCAGCCATGAAGTATTAGTCGAGGCGTTTGTTGATGATAATGTAAGCCAGTATACCAACAAACTCCAGAACGAGACTGCTGACGAGCAGACCGTTGCTGGGTACACTGAAATAGTACACACACAAGCAAACAACTCCGCAAAGGAAGATAATCAATCCGAGATTTTTTAATAATGAATTCATATATTTATGGATTTAAGAATTTCCAAAAATTCGATTTGCGTGCAAAGTTACAAAAAAAAAATGACATTTGCAAATAAAAATTAGCCAAATTGCAAAATTTGTCACATCCGTAGTGACAAATGGCGATTATATCGCCCTGAATTTGCCTCCTGGAAATGATTTTACACGTTTTTTCATCTCCAATGTCATCAGGTGAGTAATGATTTCCGAGTAAGGTATATCCGTCTCCTCGGCAATGTCGTTGACGAGCAATCCGTCTTCCGCCTCGCGCAAGAGGTGCAGGAGCATCTTTTCGTTATCGTTGAGGTCGCTTTCGTCCTCCGATTCCAATCCTCGCAATGTGGTTTGCACCGGATGTTGTGCAGTGGTCCACATCATTGCCTCAATCAGGTCCTCGGGCTTTTGCAGCAACGTTGCTTTCTGGTCGCGTATCAGTTCGTTGCACCCGGCAGAGCAGTCATCGCTCACCCGTCCGGGTACGGCAAACACGGGACGATTGTAGTCAAATGCCATCGAAGCCGTTATGAGCGAGCCGCCGCGAGCACGGGATTCGACTACTATGGTGCAGTCCGATAAGCCGGCAATGATCCGGTTGCGCGCTACAAAATGATTACGCTCAGGCGTATTGCCGGACATGTACTCCGTTATGATACCGCCGTTCTCCAAGGCGCGTATAGCGTCCGGGCGATGGTAGGCCGGATAAATCCTGTCCAAACCGTGCGCGGGGATAATCAGGGTAGGAATACCTGCTTCAATTGCTGCGCGGTGCGCTGCGATATCAATCCCGTAAGCCAAACCGGACACAATGGTTAATCTGGACAACTGATCCGCTAACCGGAGGACAATCTCCCGCGTGGTTATTTTGCCGAGTTCAGAGGCTTGCCGAGTGCCTACTATTGATACGAAATGTCCTTCGGTGAGGTTGATGTTTCCCTTGGCGTAAAGCAACACCGGTGCATCCGGACATTGTGCCAACCGTTGCGGATAATCGCTGTCGTGAAGGTAATAGGTGGCAATATGGTGCTTGTCGACAAACTCCAATTCCTGTTGTGCCCGTTGCCAGGCAGCACTCTTACCCGGCAGGCTGATTCTCTCCCAAGCCTCTTCCGGGTTGGGATAACGCTGTAATACTTCGCGTGCCAAACGCAGTCGGCCTTCGTACAGACCGGTTATGGCAATCACATAAGGTAACTTGTCAAGCGAAATCATTGTGCAGAGGTCGGAAGGTTTGTATTGTGAATAAAATAGTATGCGGCGAACAAGCCTACACCGACTATCGTTCCGATGGCGTCTGCCACCCAGTCAAGCCATTCGCACCTGCGCGGTGGAAAATAGTATTGTGCCCACTCCATCATGCCTCCGTATATCAGAGGCAGCAACAGAGCTATTGCAAACAGTGCTGTTGCGCTCAATCGTGCACGGTAACCGTCGCTGGCAAGACACAAAGCCAGAACCAGGTAAGCCAGCATGTGTTCCCATTTGTCAGCCAAAGGTATATCTTCCATCACGGTAAAAGGCACTTGCTTGATCAGGCTCAGGTACGTTATGCCTATCAGCACAAGCAGCGATGGCAGGTAGTGCCACCGCCGCCTATGCGTACAGGACGTATTAAAACGAGGCATCAATGCCATATACGGTGTATCAGTTGCGGTCGGATGGGTGAATCTTGATTCCGTAGCACAAATCGCCGGCATCTCCAAGACCGGGAACGATGTATTTCTTTTCGTTCAAGACGGGGTCTATCGCTGCGCACCAAAGGGTCACATCCGGGCTGTCGTTGAGCGACTGACGCAAACAATCGATAGCCTGCGGCGTACCGATAGTGCAGCATAAATGCGTGTGTTTCGGTTTGCCGTGGCGAAGCAGTGCAAGATAACCAACCTCCATCGACATGCCGGTAGCCAACATCGGGTCAGCTATAATAAGTGTCTTGCCTTCAATCGACGGAGCTGCCATATACTCGGCTACAATCTCCAGCTCCTGCTTGCCGTCCACTACACGTCCGGCACGGCGGTAAGCTGATAGAAAAGCATTCTCGGCACGGTCAAAGATGTTCAGAAATCCCTGGTGCAAAGGCAATCCTGCGCGCAGAATAGTACCAAGCACGATAGAGTCCGTAATCTGCGGAACGCTGGCGACGCCGAGCGGAGTGGTTACGTCCTTGGCTTCATAATGGAGAGTCTTGCTGACCTCTACCGCCATGATTTCACCGATACGCTCAATGTTCCTGCGGAAACGCAACGGATCTTGTTGAATCGTAACATCGCGAATCTCGCTCAAGAACTGATGGAGAATGCTGTTATTCTCCGATAGGTTGATAACTTCCATAATGGTTTATTTTTGTGCTTTTACGTTCTTTGTCTCGGCCTTGATTACTTCGCGACGTGTCTTGAGTGAAGTCTCTAATTGTTTGAGGTCGGTTTCTTTGTTCACCAGTTCGTTGCTCATAACCATCAGATCCGTGCGCATCTGCTGAAGTTGTGCGGGCTGGTTGGCGAGTTGTGATTGACGAGAGGTGGTTGCGCTGATTGCAGCTTCAAGACCGCGACGCTGCTCTTGCAAACAATCTACAACTTTTGTACGTGTTTCCGGCTTGAGATTGGTAGCCGAATTCAGGTTGCGGAGTTGCTTCTCGGCATTGTCTTTGAGTTTGTTGAACTCATCAAGTTCTTTTTGGGACAATGCTTGCAGATTCTTGTATGAGGCCTCTGCCTTGTCAATGTACGAGGTCATCTGCTTGTAGTAATCATTCTCTGCCTTGAGTTGGTTCTGGGCATCTTTCAGCAACTTGGTGTCGTCCTTCAGCAACATGTCAAGGCGTTGCAGTTCTAACAAATAGGCTTGACCCTGATACTGTGAACGAAGTGAATTAAGGTCGACCTCCGTTAGTTTGATGGTAAGCGGAGTAACATGTTGTGCTGATGCCGTAAGAGTCAGCGCAGCGAACACAACAAAAAGAAGTGACTTTTTCATAACAATTGGTATTTAAAAGTAGTATTGATTTCGCAGGTTGAACAACAATTTTCATTTTGACGCTGCAAAGATACAAAAAAATTTGGTAATTTGCAAAAAAAATTGTAACTTTGTATGCTTTTATTGATTTTTCCTTAATTTAATGGAACACACTAAGCAATTTGTACACCATATTTCCAAAGAACTGGTCAATCTGATGCCTATAGCGCAGTTTGATGGTGAAACGATTATAGTTGACCATCCCGAGCAGGTTGAAAAGGCTGTCAAGTATCTGCGTTCGTGCAGGATCATCGGGATTGATACGGAGTCTCGTCCATCTTTTACGCGGGGTATTCACTATCCGACTGCTCTGTTGCAGGTCGCATCCGAGCAACGGTGTTACCTCTTCCGGCTCAATAAGATTGGTATGCCTGTCGAATTGGCGCACCTGTTCAGCAACAAAAATATATGCAAGGTCGGACTCGCGTTCAAGGATGATCTCAACGGTTTGCGGCGACTGCACGACTTCAAGCCTCAGAACTGCATTGACCTGCAATCGCTCGTTGCCAAATACGGCATTCTGGATTTGGGCTTGCAGAAAATTTTTGCCATCGTTTTCGGCAAAAAGATTTCCAAATCGCAGCAACTCACCAACTGGGAAGCGGATACGCTAACCGCCGAGCAGGCGCGTTATGCCGCTACCGATGCTTGGGCTACGCTGCTTATCTATCTTGCTCTGAAAGATTCTGAGCCCTTACCCAAACACGAAGTGGACCGCCTCAAGTTCGCCGAACGCGAAGCACAAGTGCAACACCAGCTCGACGTGAATATGCACAAAGATATTGACAAGGCGATTGAAGTGTTGCAGAACGGCGGAGTTATTCTGTATCCTACTGATACGGTCTGGGGATTAGGATGCGACGCTACGAACAGTGAGGCTGTTGAAAAACTCTTCCGGCTCAAACAGCGCGAAATAGGGAAATCAATGTTGGTATTAGTGGACTCTATCGATAGAATCCTAGACTTTACTCGAGAGATTCCTGAGGCTGCAATGCAGTTGTTGCAGGTCTCTGCACCCGAAGAAGGCACGTTGCCTAAAGCCGTGACAATCATCTATCCCAACGCCTGTGGCGTATCAAAAGATATCTTGGCGGAAGACGGCAGCCTCGGAATGCGTGTTACGTATGAGAAATTCTCCAATATGCTTTGCAAGCAACTCGGCAAGCCGCTCGTTTCTACCTCTGCCAACTTCTCCGGACGTCCCACACCGAAGGCCTTTTGCGAGATCGATGCCAAACTGCTTGAGACCGTTGATTATGTCTGCCATTCGCGGCGAAGTGATAACAAACCTGCCAAACCCAGTACAATCATCAAGGTTGGTACGGATGGCTCATTCACAATTCTTCGCTCATGAACGCGCGCCGCAAACAACAACTGATCTATCTGATTGCAGATATCATCAGTAGCGAACTGGTTTGGATATGCTTCCTCGGCTTCCGGTGGATGGTCTATGACGGACGTGTGGCGTTGCTGTATGATGTGCTCGTGCCCGCTTTCAGTTTTTGGAGACCGTTGATTGTTTATCCCATCGTCTGTGTAGTTGTCTATTACCTCTCAGGATATTATCTGCGCCCGTTCCAGAAACCACTATGGCGCGAGTTCCTGCGAACATTCATTGCCGCGATATGCATTTCGCTGTTTTTCTTCTTCGTTATAGTGATTGACGATCCGACGGAGAATTACCGCAGATATATCGTCTCGCTGCTTGTGCTGTTTGGCCTGCAGTTCACCCTTAGTTATATTCCACGCCTGATAATCACCTTGTTATCCCGCAGTATTGGTGTTCGCCAGACGCACGAGGTGTGTTCGCTGGAGGATATCGATAAACTGCGTGTGCGTGAGTCGGATGAAATAATCATCAACCTGCCGGGCAACTATACCGAGAATCAGTTGTACGAGATTATTGCGCGCCTGTATCCGCTGCGCTGCGATATAAGTATTGTACCGCGCGTGTACGACATGCTTACCGGTGCTGCACGAATAGGGCATATCGACAAGCCTTCGCTCATCCGAATCACCGAACATAACATGATTGATGCCGAGTTGTGTATCAAACGCGCGTTCGATGTCACGGCTTCTGCATTCGGACTGATTATCCTCTCACCGCTTCTGCTGTTCATTGCCGTGTTGGTCAAATGTACGTCCAAAGGACCGGTTCTTTACAGTCAGGAGCGAATAGGCATGTATGGTCTGCCGTTCCGGATATTCAAGTTCCGTACAATGATTGACCACGCAGAGGATGACGGTATTCCGCGTATCACGCTGAATGGCGATCCGCGAATCACCAAAGTCGGACTTTGGCTTCGCAAGTTCCGATTGGATGAACTGCCACAGTTGTGGAATATCCTGCGCGGAGAGATGTCCGTTGTAGGTCCGCGACCGGAGCGTGCATTCTTTATTGCCAAAATCATGGAGAAAGCTCCGTATTATTGCCTGTTGTACAAGGTTCGTCCGGGATTAACCAGTTGGGGACCAATTCGCGTCGGATACACCGATACGATGGATAAAATGATTGAACGCCTGAATTGTGATATTGTATATGTGGAGAACATGTCTCTGCTGCTGGATATGAAAATCATGTTCTATACCATAGGTGTCGTGCTTACGGGCAAAGGACAGTAACAATTTGCAACTATGACATACGATCAAGCCATCAAGCGGGTTGAACAGATTGTGCACGAACTGGAACAAACAGAAGCACTTTCTGTCAGCGAATACAAGAAAAAAGCAGCAGAAGCTCAGGAACTCCTGAACTTCTGTCAATCTCAACTTGTCGAATTGGAAAAATCACTCACTGAGCAAGACTGATGCAGACTGATGCAATTTTGAGTGCCTGCTCTTCCTTGCGTGTCATTTCAGCTTTGGTCTCGGGCGTTTTATCTGCCTGACCGGTGAGATGCAACAATCCGTGCGCTAAGATGCGCAGCAGTTCGTATTCAGCAGCTACTCCCACTTCTGCAGCATTGTGCTGCACCATTTCCCAGGAAATAAATATGTCACCGTTCACACAATGCGGTGTTGTGTAGTCAAACGTGATAACATCGGTGTAATAGTCATGCCCGAGGAACTCGCGGTTGACTGCCAGTTCTTTATCGTCGGAGCAGAGGATATATGTCAGTTCGCCTATCGTGAAGTTGTACTGCGCAGCCACTTGCCTGAGCCAACGCTGCAAGCGTGCCTGCTGATTGTCGATGAGCGATATGCGCTCATCGCCTAACGAACCGTCATAGAGGAATTGTATCATCTTAGTGGAAGAACAAGTATGCCAACAGTATTGCCGCTACTATGCCGGCGAAGTCTGCCAGCAACCCGCACGCGAGCGCGTAGCGCGTATCCTTAATATTCACACTTCCGAAATATACGGCAATGATGTAAAAGGTGGTATCGGTTGAACCTTGCAGAATACTTACCAGCCTTCCAACAAACGAGTCGGCTCCGTACTGCACCATAGCATCTACCATCAGTCCGCGTGCACCCGAACCGGATAGCGGACGCATTAAAGCTGTTGGCAGTGCCGGCACAAAATCCGTATTCAAACCTACTGCAGCAAAGCACCAAGCCAAACCGCTGACGAGCATATCCATTGCTCCGCTGGCGCGGAACATGCCTATTGCCACCAGCATGGCAATCAGGTAAGGTATGATTCCTATCGCTGTGCTGAATCCGCCTTTGGCTCCGTCGATGAACGCGTCATAGACGTTGATCTTCTTAACCGTGCCGGCAATGATGAACCAGCAAATCACGCCCAGCAGCAAGACTGCAGCCAGAACGGCCGACCAGCGGCTGACCGTTTCCTGCGGAAAATACATGGCTGCGGCTATCACGCCGCCTACAAACAGTGTCAATCCTCCCAATGTGCCCAATATAACTTTGTCCAACAGGTTAATCCGCTGAATAACAGCCACTGCTACGACACCGGTGATGGCAGCGAAGTAGGTTGCCAGCAAAATGGGCAGGAATACATCGGCGGGATTCGCCGCACCGAGTTGGGCACGATACGTCATGATACTTACCGGCACAAGTGTCAGACCGCTTGTGACGAGCACGAGGAACATGATCATCGGATTGGACGCACGCGACTTGTCGGGGTTTGTCTCCTGCATCTCCCGTAGTGCCTGCAAACCCAGAGGCGTGGCGGCATTGTCGATACCCAGCATAGTGGCGCTGATGTTCATCAGCATGGAGCCGAAAGCCGGGTGACCTTTAGGCAGGTCGGGAAAGATGCGCGTAAAGAACGGACTCACGCCGCGTGAGAGTTGGTTTACCACACCAGCCTGCTCGCCAATCTTCATGATACCCATCCACAGCGACAATACACCGGTCAGACCGATGGAAATCTCAAAACCTGTTTTTGCACTGGCAAATGTCGAATCCAGGATGGCGGACATAACTCCAGCGTCACCCATCACCAGCCATTGAATGCAGCCTACCAAGACTGCAATCAGGATTAGTCCTATCCAAATATAGTTAAGTGCCATAGTTGTCGTTTTCTGTATCAGCCAAACTTGGCTGATAGTGTAGTTGATGCTGTGTGTGTCAGCCAATGGCTGATGCTCTTGTTATTCCCAGCCGTGGAAGATCTCTGAGCCGTAAATGTTGTTTTCGTCGGGGTCGTGCAGCGGTGTCCATATTTGTGCAAAGAACGGGTTGGTCTTGGCAACTTCGTCCCAGTGCCACGGGCGCTCGTCTTCTTTTCCTCTGTACGGGAAAGGCATATCGCCGGGTGCCCAATGTCCGCCCAGCAGAATCAGTCGCGGTGTAGCCTCAAACACTTCTCCGGATGCTGACTGCCATTGCAATGGAGTATCCCAATCGCCTTGCTTCATTGTCTTGCTCAGACATTTGCCACCGCGGAAAGCGGCAGCCTGTTGCATGTCAGCAAGCGAGAACTCCTCCATTGGTTTGCTCTCATCATAACCGTGATCAAGAACAACGGCCTCGCGGGAGTTGTGGCTAAGGTCCATGTGCTTCCAGTCGGGAATGCGATTGTAAGCCTCCAGACTGCCATAATAGGCGTGGATACGCGGCGTGATATTGTGGCGGATCCACCATTGTGTGCCGTGCTCCTCGCTATATGCCAAGGCTCGCATCGCCAGTTTGACGATATGCGGTACGAGTTTGGCTGCCTTGGTGATACGTGCAATCTGAATGACCTTTGGCACACTTGGCGATTTTGCCATTTGTGCAAAATACTCTTTAACAGGAATATTCGCACGGAAAGGAATGATCTCGTTCAGTTTGTCGCTGTCCAGATACCACATTCCGTGGAAGTTACGTGTGGCGAACCATTTGGTATTGAAAATCAGTTCGGGTCGCGGACAACCGATGGCATCGAGTATCAGACATTCGAACTCGTAGTTCGACAGGCGGTACTCTTCGCCCGAGCCGATGTTATAGTAGTTCTTCCAGAACGATTCAGGTACTTCGTCACGGCACACACCTTCCAGCAGTCGTCCGCTATCCTCAACCGTAGCCCACTCCAGCACGCCGCGTATAGGCACGTAGAACATGATCGGGTCGAAGTTCTTCAGAATAGCCGGGTAGAGTATGCCTGACTGGCGCAGACTAACCCACTGCTTGATAGGCGAATTGGTGATAATACGCTCGGCAAGGGCTTTGGTTATGCCGTAGTGGTCGTAGGCAGAGACGCAAATAGGATCGCCTGTGCGTCCCCAGTGCAAAGGTTCGCGGCGATCGCCCATCTGTGCAACGCTGCCGATATACACAACTTTGGGTTGTTTGTCTTCGGGCTGTGCGAGTACGGCGTTGCGAACATTTTCTGCAGCGGTTATGTTTGTTTTGTATGTGGCTTTGGGGCGATAGTCGGCAGCCGGAGAAACCATGCCTCCTACATGCAGAACGACATCTGCGCCTGTTACGCCACGCAGCACGTCCTCATAACGGGTCAGGTCGCCCCATACGACGCTCAGTGCCGGATATTTGGCAGCCAGCGGTTCGAGCAGAGCTTTGTTCTTTTGGCTTGGTCGCGCCAAGACGCGTACGTCATAGCGGTCGGGATACCGCAGCAGTTCGTTCATGCCGGCGTGTCCCATAGTGCCGGTGGCACCGGTAAGGAATATAGTTTTTTTCATTCGTCTTCAGTAATTATGATTTTGGGGTCTTGCGGTGTTTGCTCCTGCGCGGATTCTATCTCATTGTTCTGTTCTTTTTTGCTTGATTTGCGCCGACTTCGGTAGGGCAGAGGTTTATTGTCGCGAATGCGCTGCCAAACGCGCACAACGAACGAGCGCGTGTTGGCTATCAGTTGTACGTCCCACAACTTGCGTTCTTCTTCTTCTTCGGCAGCCTTGTAGCGGTTAGCCATCTCTACGTCGTTGTCGGTGAGTACGAGCAGTTGGTCGCCAACCTGCAGTTCGCTTTGTCCTGTAGGAACGAAGAAGTCCTCACCGCGGCGAACCATGATAACCAGCGTTTGCTTGGGTATATCAATCTCGCGCAGATGGCAGCCTTTGGCAATCACCTGTTCGGTAACCTCCAGTTCGGTAGCTGAGGATTGAATCTCCTCCGGCAGTTCGATGTCAAAGTGCTCCAGTTTGCGCAGTTTGACAGGATCGGTCGCCACATCAAGTCTGCGCGCCATGGCGGATACCGAAGTGCCTTGAGAGAGCAGGGAAACAATGGTGCAGAGGAAAATAATATTAAACAACACATCCGCCTGCGGCACGCCTTCCGCCTTGCACATGATAGCAAAGATGATTGGTACAGCGCCCTTCAGACCTACCCAGCTCATGAATGCTTTGTCGTTGGAGGTGTACTGCTTGAACGGAATCATACACAGCCAGACGGATAGCGGGCGGGAAATGAAGATCATGACAATACTGATGATTACTCCTGTGAGTAGCACGTGCCATGAGAACAACTCGTGCGGGCGAACCATCAGACCCAACATAAGGAACATGACCAGTTGTGCAAGCCATGTCAAGCCGTTGAAAAATGATTTGGTCTGGTGCTTGCGGGTGAACTTGCTGTTTCCGATGATCAGTCCGCCTACATAAACCGCCAAGTACGTGTTACCCTTCATGAAGTATGTCACCGAGAAGATAAAGATACAAGCCGTGAGTACCATGATCGGATACAGCGACTCGTTGGATAGACGTACTCGGCGCATCACTTCCACCAGTCCGCGACCGAAGCAGAAGCCAATCACTGTGCCCATGACGAGCTGGATAACGATGGTTTGCACGATCTCGAGTCCGCTGACGGCAGCCTTGGCGGTAACGACACCAATCAGAGTCGTAGTGAGTACGTACGCCATAGGGTCGTTGGCGCCAGACTCCAGTTCGAGCAGCGGGCGCAGGTTATGCTTCAGGCCTACGCCGTTGGTTCGCAGGATACTGAACACCGATGCTGAGTCGGTAGAGGACATTGTTGCTGCCATCAGTAGGGCGAGGCTTAAGGGAATATACCTATCTACCCAACCATACACGTAGAACATGATTACTCCCGTGACAAGGGCGGTGATCAGAACACCGATAGTGGCAAGCGCGACACCGGGCGCCATGACAGGCTTGATATCGGTGAGCTTGGTGTCCATGCCGCCGGAGAAAAGTATGATACACAGCGCGATGGTACTGAGTGCTTCGGCCGTCTCGGTTTTGATCATGTAGCCTACGCCGTTCTCATTGAACAATGCGCCTATACCATCAGGACCAAACAACATGCCGACAGCCAGAAACAGCAGCAAGGCGGGTACGCCGAACTTGTATCCTATCTTGTCGGTAAATATACTCGCAAAGAACAGGAGTGACAGAACCAGCAGAACAACTTCAACTTGCATATATATCGGGATTAGTTCGTCAGACGGATGCCGTTGTGCTTATTTGTTGGCAGAAGGTTTGGGCTTCTTGAGCAGGTATTCGTCAATTATCTCTACAATATTCTCCTTGGGATACAATCCCTTCAGTATGATCGGTTCACCTTCTACGGGGATATACAGCACCTGTGGAATACTGCTGATGCGGAAAACGCCTGCGAGTTCTCGCTCGCGCTCGGTGTCCACCTTGTAGAATCGGACCTGGTCGCAATAGGTCTGACTGAGTTCTTCCATGATCGGTGCGAGCCGTTTGCAAGGTCCGCACCATGTGGTGTAGAAATCAATGACGCAGGGTTTGTCGCCCGAGTAATGCCAATCGGTATTCGTTGTATAATCGAAGATACGTTCCTTGAACTGTTGCGTAGTCAGGTAGGTTACGTCCTCTGCCATAACAGAAAGACTGAGCCCTAACATAATCAAGGCTGATAACAGGATTTTCTTTTTCATTGCAATTGTCCTTTCATAAATTCGTTGTAATCGTCCATAGTCTTGCCGTTGCCAATCAGTTTGCTGTTGGATTCGGTGATAGGCACGACGGTTATTTGCCGGTTGGTGACGAGTGCTTTCATCTCTTCGCTCTCGAGTAGTATGCCGATGTACCATTCGGCTTCGTCCATCGCCTCCATTCCGCTGATACGCAGTGTAGGTCCTGCGCTATAGGCTTGCAGAGCTGTGAGGTCGAAGTCTCGGATAAGGAAGCGCGTGAAGTTGAACAGCGCCACTTCGTAGAGCAGGTTGTTGAGGTCGGCTTGTATCTCTTTGTCCGTCATGACGGAGGTGGCAGGGTAGATGAGCATTACAAAAGCTTTCTCGTTGCGCTCGGCAGAGAACTGAACCGTTGTGTCGGCAGCCTGCTCTTCGGGTTGCACATCTTCGCGTTTGGTAGAGAGCGTGGATACAGCTCCGCCCTTCTGGCTCTCCATACCTTGTCCGAGCATAGCCAGCATGTCGCGGCTCATGGTTGCCAGTTCGGAGTCGGGGTAACGGGCAATCATATCACGCAGCGACTCGGCAAACGAGTCTTTGCCCTCGGTGCGGGCTTTGGCAACTGCGTTGAGGAACAGGAACCGCGGCATAAGTGGCGAGAGCGGATAGTTCTGCTCGGCATGTTGCGTGTTTGCCTTGACGGTAGTGAACTGCCCGACGCGATAGGCGTTGTAAGTAGCCTCGTAGAGCGAATCCTGCTCTGCAGCCATACGGCGGAGTTGTGCGAAGTACTGCGGGTTGGCAACAATCTTCGCCTGCTTGGTGTCAGGATACTTGGTGAGTATGGCCTGTCGTGCGCTTTCGGCTTCGGCAGGTTGGTTGTCCTTGAGCGCATCGAGGTAACGGGTGTAGTACAGTTCGACACAACGCTTGTCTTGCGGGAATCGCCTGCAGAACTCCTCGAAGGTGGCTTCTGCCTGAACGGTGTCCTGAAGTTTGTCCTTGTAGATGAAGATCATCTTGAACATAGCATCGGCTATAGTGGAGTCGCTTACGGCGAAATCTTCGGGCGTGCGCGAAATCTGCTGGAGGTAATACGCCGGGTCGTAGATATCCGTTACGCGCGGTTTGACTGCTGCGGTGCTGTCGGCAGCGATGCTGTCGGTTGATTCGCTGAGTTCGGAATCTTCGGTTGATTCGTCGGTAGGCGGAGTCCAGTCGCCAGAAGAGGCTTTGCTCTTGCGTCGCCAGTTGTCTTCCAGCGGTCGGTTACCCCAGCGGCGTGAGAACTCCTGTTTGCCGTTACGCATGAGCTGAGCGTTGTAGAAGTACCACTCGCCCGTTGCTCCTGCTCCGCCGAACATCTTTGATGTGTTGACACTGTTCAGCCCTTTGTCGCGTGCTTCGCGCTCCTGTTGAACGGCTTTGGCTGAGTCTTCTGCTTCGGCTTTGCGCAGGTCGGCAACAACCTTTTCGGCAATCTTGAGTTGTTCGTCTTCGCTGAGCGTGCTCAGGTGCTGCAGCGAGTCTTGCAGAACGACTGTGCCGTATTCGGTGCTCAGTTCGTCAAGCACTTCGGCAAGTGTTCGCGTGCGCTGGTAGCCTTCGGATTCGGCGGGAAGGATAGTGATAGCCTCGGAGTAGCATGGCGCAGCCTTGGTGTAGTTGCGCTGATCGTAATAGATGTCACCGGCTTTGAGGAGCACGGCAGCCTTGTCCATGCCGTTCTTCTCGCTCTTCTCGATAGCCAGTTCGTAGTTCTCGAGGGCTTGTGCGGTGTCGTGTTGTGCAAGATAGATGTCGCCGATAGCACCGTAGAGGACGTCAAGTTGCTCGTGGTACTTGTAGTTCTTCGCCATGTTTTTGAGTTGGCGAACCGACTTCTTTTTGTCGGCAGACACGAGTGCCATGCGGATGCGTGCATTAAAATCCATCTGCACAGGCGGATAGAGCCGCGTGCACTTTTTGTAAGCATCGTAGGCGTCGGCAGGTTTGCCATCGAGTTCGTATAGTTGGCCAAGTACGTAAGCGAAGCGTGCGCGGTTGCCCTTGCGTTTCTCGTCGGGCATAGCCAGTTTGACGAAAGGAATAGCTTCCTTGTACTGCTTGGCTTTGAGCCGGATATCTGCCGTTGTGGCGGCATAGAGCGAGGCGTGTTTGCGCTTGAGATTGTCCGCCTGTACCTTGTTGAGCATATCTTCCGCCTCGTATATCCAACCCATCTCGGCATAGGCGCGAGCGACCCATAACTGGCATTGCGCGACAACATCGGCATCGTAGTCGTAATGCCGCATGACGTAGTTGAATGTACCTACCGAGCCGAGGAAGTCGCCCTTGTGGAACTCCGCCTGACCGAGTAGGATCCAGGCGTTCGCCAGTTCTTTGTTGAACTCGCCCTGCTTGAGCCACGCCTTGTATTTAGGGTCTTTGGTTCGATTGGGGTCGGGTTTGGGTTTCGCCTTTATGGAGTGGAGCTTGATACACTTGCGGCACTTCTCGATAGTGACGTCCATTTTGCCGGAAGCGGATTCAGCGGCTTTGTGGTCGGAGACGGGATACAGGGGCAGCATCTCGCCGTAGTTGTCCTCGTGGGCAGTAGCGATCTGCTCCAGTCCTTCGTTGAAAGCGTTGCGTCCGTTGAAGGCGATGTTGTACTTCGTTTTTGTCTGGTGATACCAGCGCGACATGCCGGTGTTCTTTTGTGTGGAACAGGAAGACGCCAGTAGCGCCAGCAGAACGGCGGCGAAGAGATATGTTATGTGGTTATGAAGTTTCAAGTGAGGTATGATGTTTGATGTTTGACGTTTGATGTTTGATGTTTGATGTTTGACGTTTGATGTTTGATTGTGGTTAGTGAGCGGTTAGTCCTTTGACGTGCGAGGGCGCGGCGATGAACTCCTTGAGGTAGTTGGGTTCGAAGTACGCGATGTCCTTGCCTGCAACGGTTCGCACGAGTTCTGTGTTGTTGCGGTAGGCGTGCGCCAGTTGTCCGGCAGCTGTGCCGGTGGGCAGAATACCGTCTATCCAATGTGCGTGCGGATGGCTAATGACCGATCTGCACTTGTCGGCGCCGTTGCCGCAGAAGTAGATGTCGTGGTCGGCGAGCAGGTCGGCAAAGCTCTGTTCATTAATCACCTTGGCAGCAAGGGGCTGAACGACACGGAGATTGGTGTCATACACGGTGCAATATACCTCCATGCGTCGTGCGTCAATCATCGGGCAGATCAGCGTTGGGTGTTGGGTGTTGGGTGTTGAGCGTTGCGTGTTGCGTGTTGCGTGTTGCACGTTGAGGGCTGCGTGCGCAATGGCGGCGAGAGTGGGTACAGCGAGCAGCGGTATTTCCATCCCGTAGCACAGCCCTTTGGCAAGTGAGGCGGCGATGCGTAGTCCTGTGTAGGAGCCAGGACCTTCGGAAAGAACGATTGCGTCCAAAGCAGGTTTTGCTTCGTTACTACACGAAGAGGCGGAAGTGCTGAGGCTTGCCAGCAGTTCTTGCACATAGACGGGCAACAAGGCAGCGTGATTGCTACCGGTGAGGTTGCAACGTTCAGCAATAACCTTGCCGTCTTGAAGCAGAGCGGCAGAGCAGACGTCGGTTGAACTATCTAATGCGATTGTAGTCATATTGAGTAGTGTGCGGCGCATACGCGTTGTTTTATTGTGCGGCGCATACGCGCACGTAAAAAGCCCACAAAGTTACAAAAAATAAATCGGAAATGCAAATTTTTTAGGGATTTTTTGGTTTGTTCTGAGATTTTGATTAGTCGTGTGGGCAAAAGCGGGGAAAACAGGCAGCGGAAAAAGGCGAGAATGAAGTGAATATGCGGGGAAACAGCAGTCTTTTGACGTGAATGGAAAACGGCATAAAGTATATATATACATAGTATATATATAGTATGTGCATGAAAAATGAAAAACAGGGCTATTATCCTACGGTTATCATATGGTTATGTTGCGGTTATCATTTGGTAAGGGTTCGAAAACGGTCCGAAAATGGAATAGAAACGGGTCGGGAATGGGGCGGAGGCGGGTTGAGAGAGAACGGTGCGGGGAAAGATTGAGGGAAGACCGAAGAGAGGCCAAGAAAAGAAAAAATGCAGAAAAGTAACATTTTTATGCGTGAAAATTTGCAAATGTGGGAATTTTTTCGTAACTTTGTGCGATAATTCTGCGCGTGCGCTAAAAAGCATAGGCGCGCGGGGCGCGAGTAGAGGGCGCGTGAAGCGAGTAACGCGCGGAACAGCCGCGCGCACTCAACGACTGACGAAAGCAAGCAATCAACTAACACACAACTAACACAAAACTAACATAAAACAAACACAAAACAAACACAAAACTAACATAAAACAAACGCAAAACCAACACAAAACAAACAAAATACAATAAACCAACAATTTAAACAATCAAAAAATTATGGTAAGTTACAAGGAATTAGGTCTTGTGAACACCCGTGAGATGTTCGCCAAGGCAATTAAGGGTGGGTATGCTATCCCCGCATTCAACTTCAACAACATGGAGCAACTTCAGGCTATCATCAAAGCTTCGGCTGAGACAAAGAGCCCGGTTATTCTGCAAGTATCGAAAGGTGCTCGCAACTACGCCAACCAAACGCTGCTGCGTTACATGGCACAAGGTGCTGTAGAATATGCCAAGGAGCTTGGTTGGGAGCATCCGCAGATCTGTCTGCACCTGGATCACGGTGACAGCTTCGAGCTTTGCAAGAGCTGCGTTGACTTCGGATTCTCGAGCGTAATGATCGACGCATCGTCGCTGCCTTACGAGGAGAACATTGCTCTGACAAAGAAAGTAGTAGAGTATGCTCACCAGTATGACGTAACCGTTGAGGCTGAGTTGGGCGTATTGGCAGGCGTAGAGGACGAAGTATCGTCGGCAGTTAGCCACTACACGAAGCCTGAAGAGGTTGTTGACTTTGCTACCCGTACGGGTTGCGACTCGCTGGCTATCTCTATCGGCACGAGCCACGGCGCATACAAGTTCACTCCGGAGCAGTGCACACGTGACCCGAAGACCGGCAAGCTCGTTCCTCCTCCATTGGCCTTTGATGTACTGGATGCTATCATGGAGCAGTTGCCCGGTTTCCCGATCGTACTGCATGGTTCGTCAAGCGTTCCGCAGGAGTATGTAGATATGATCAACCAGTACGGTGGCAAGCTGCCTGACGCAGTAGGAATTCCTGAGGAGCAACTGCGCAAGGCTGCGAAGAGTGCCGTTTGCAAGATCAATATCGACTCGGACAGCCGTCTGGCGTTTACTGCAGCCGTTCGCAAGGTATTTGCAGAGAAGCCGGGTGAGTTTGATCCGCGTAAGTACTGCGGCCCTGCACGCGACCTGATGGAGGAACTGTACAAGCACAAGATTATCAATGTGCTGGGAAGCAACGGTCACGCCGAATAATTTACAAATTGGTCATTTACCATTTACCATTTACCATTTATTTGGTCATTTAACCATTTTATAGATTATGCTACCATTTATGACAGCCGAACAGGCTGCTGAATTGATACAGAACGGTGACGTCTTGGGCATGGGTGGTTTTACCGCCACGGGTGTGCCCAAGGCGGTACCGTTTGCTCTGGCACAACGTGCCGAGAGATTGCACGCCGAAGGCAAACCTTTCCGCGTAGGTCTGGAGACCGGCGCTTCGATGGGTGACAGTTGCGACGGCTCGCTGGCACGTGCTCACGCAGTAGAGTTCCGTACTCCGTATCAGTCGAACAAATCGATGCGCGAGGAGATCAACGCCGAAGGCACACATTACTTCGACCTGCACCTGAGCCACATGGCGCAGGATCTGCGTTACGGCTTCCTGCCTCGTCCAAAATGGGCGATCATCGAGGCTTCGTATGTAGGTGAGGACGGTACGATCGTTCCTGCCGCAGGTATAGGTATCATGCCTACGATCTGCAATATGGCGGAGAAAATCATTATCGAACTGAACGAGATGTTCCCCGCTTCGATGCGCGGTATGCACGACTTGTACGAGCCGCTGGATCCGCCTTATCGCAAGGAGATACCTATCTACAAGCCATCTGACCGTTGCGGTAGCGACCATATCAAGGTTGACCCGAAGAAGATTGCCGCTGTAGTGAAGACGAACCGTCCGAACGAGATCCCGGCCTTCACTCCGGTGGATGAGACAACCGCGAAGATCGGCGCTAACGTAGCCGCGTTCCTTGAGGCTGAACTGAAAGCCGGAAGGATCCCTGCTTCGTTCCTGCCGATACAGTCGGGCGTAGGCAACGTAGCCAATGCCGTGTTAGGCGAGTTGGGCAAGAACCCGCATATCCCGCCGTTTGAGATGTACAGCGAGGTGGTACAAGACTCCGTAATCGACCTGATCAAAGCCGGTCATTGCAAGTTTGCTTCGGGCTGCTCGCTGCGTCTGGTAGAGAGCAAGATGGCCGAGGTGCTGGCTGATCTGGACTTCTATCGCGACAAGCTGCTGCTTCGTCCGCAGGAGACATCGAACAACCCGGAGATTATCCGCCGACTGGGTCTGATTGCTATCAACACGGCTCTGGAGGCAGATATCTACGGCAACGTTAACTCAACGCACGTGACGGGTGTAAAGATGATGAACGGTATAGGCGGTTCGGGCGACTTTGCGCGTAACGCTTATCTGAGCATCTTCACGACCGCTTCGACCGCGAAGAACGGTGCTATCTCGTCGATCGTTCCAATGGTGACCCACATGGATCACTCGGAGCACTCGGTGAAGGTGATCGTAACCGAACAAGGTGTGGCTGACCTGCGTGGCAAGAGTCCGCGTCAGCGTGCCGAGGAGATCATTAACAACTGCGTTGCTCCCGAGTACAAAGAGATGCTTCGCGACTATCTGAAACATGCAAAGCACGGTCAGACACAGCACAACCTGTCGCTGGCTTTCGCTATGCACGAGGAGTTCATGAAGTCGGGTGACATGCGGAACACGAAGTGGGAGAATTACCTTCGGTAGTTGAGCGTTTAACGTTGAGCGTTTAGCGAAGTTCGTAAGTTGAACGTTTAGAGTAAGACTATGAACAATCAAATTCGGAACATAGTAACAGCGGTGCTGCTCGCCTTCGGGTGGGTAGCACCCTTGTGCGCGGCCCCTCTGACACAAGCGGAGGTAGATGCGCTGTACGAACGCATCGATGCGTTGTATGCAGAAGGAATGAATGCCTACAAAGCAGGTGATTACGCCCAGACGGCCACTCTGCTGACGGAGGCAGTTGCTCTGCAAAAACAGATCGCCGAAGATGAAGACCTATTGGCAATGAGTACCACGCTGGCTGCGGCTCAGTCGCAAGCCGGTGCGTACGAAGCCGCCTTAACAACAACAGAAAACTCGATAGCTCTTGCCAAACGTCTGAAAGGCGAATCGGCACCGGAGCTGACCCAATTGGAAAACAACCGCGCCTATCTGCAGAGCAAGATCAGTATGCCTGTGGAGGAGCGCGTAGAGATAGTGCGCCACACAATCGTTCGTGAGGCGGATACGACCGCTGCCCAACGGCTGTTTGCACAAGCCACGGCGGCTTATCGTCAGGGCGATTGCCAGAGAGCCTTGCAACTGACGCATCAGGCGGTAGCGATGGATACGCTGAAACTGATCTACGACTCGGATATTCGTACGGCGTATCATAACATTGCCGCGTGCCGGATGGAAGGTGCGCGCGGACAGAAGAACAGAGGCGAATACAAGCAGGCGCTGACGAGTCTGCAAGCCATACTGGACGAGTTCGGTCAGTCGGCACCGAAGAAAGAGATAGAAAGTGAGATGGCGAGTTGCTACAGCCTGAACGGCGATTACGAGAAGGCGATAAGCATATACAACCGCCTGTTGCAACATGACCCGACGAACGCAGCCATACAGAACAACCTGGCGTTGTGTTATGCGCGCATAGGTGACTACAGCCGTTCGCTGAGTATGCAGGAGCAAGCGTTGCGTCTAACGCCGGACAATGCCGAGCTGCTGACGAACATTGCAACGACGTATTTCCGCCAAGGCGACTACAGCAAAGCTCTGCAAACAACCGATCGTGCCGCGGAGATCATCCGCCGGCAAGATGGTGAGCAGAGTGCCTCCTACGCCACGGCGCTGGTGAACAGAGGTGCCTGTCTGGCAATGATGGAAAGAACGGACGAAGCGCTGGCAGTCAACGAGCAGGCGCTCGCCATACAGAATAGTGTGCTCGGGGCGAACCATATCCATGTAGCCACGACGCTGAACAACATTGCCGACTGCCACTATCGCAGGCTGGATTATCAGCAGGCGATGGACAACCTGCAGCTGGCGGCACAGATACGCAAGAACGTGCTGGGCGTGACGCATCCGGACTATATATTCACGGTGAACAATATAGCCGCGTGCTGTCTGGCTCTGGGCGACAAAGCCGGTTACGCCGCCCGCAAGCAGGAGTGCCTAAATTGGATGCTTTCCGATGTGCGGCAGAACTTTACGTGGCTGACCGAGCAACAGCGGCAACTGTTTGTACAACAACGCACTCCGCTGCTGGAGGGAATAGTGGCATCGTATTGCCCAGACGGCATGCAGTACGACAAGCAGTTGCTAACCAAGGGACTGCTGCTGTCGTCGGCGGTAGAGCTGGAGCGAATCATGCATGAGGCAAAAGATGCGGAGATAACGCGTTTGTTCGGCGAGTTGCGCACGATACGCTTGGCGTTGGACGGCCTATATGCGCAGCCTGCCGATGTGCAAGACAGGTCGCAAATAGAGCAACTCAGTCGTCAGGCGGAAGCAGCCGAGCAGCAGTTACTTGCCCGTTCGCAGGCGTACGGCAACCTGACGCGCAGCCTGACATATCATTGGCAAGACGTACAAAAGGCACTGAAAGATAATGAAATAGCCGTGGAGTTTGCCAAGGCAGGTCAGGGCGACGAGTCACAGTACGTGGCGCTGGTGCTGCGCAAGGGATGGAGTGCACCGAAGAGCGTGCGTGTGGGTAAGCAGGCGGATTTTGCCGAATATATACAGAAGCGCTACCGAGCCTACGAGTACGAGGAGTTGGGTAATGCTATCTGGCACGATGTGTTAGCCGCCGCCGGAGCCAAGGATGGCGAGGTGATCTATTTCTCTCCTGACGGATTTATGTACCAGATGGGTATCGAGTATCTGACCGCCGATGGCAAGCTGATGAACGACGCGTATCAGATGTGCCGGTTGTCGTCCACGCGTATGCTTTGCCAGAAGCCGCATCGCGCCACAGGAAAAGATTTGACACTGTTCGGAGGTCTGCTATACGGGCCAAACAATACGAAAGGTGAGAAGTTTCAATATCTGCCTGCAACGCTCAAGGAGGTTCAGAACATTTCCGCGATGTACCCGGGTTCGAAGACCATAACAGGCGGTGAAGGCACAGAAGAGGCGTTCTACGCCCTGTCGGGTCAGTCGCCTGCGCAGTTGCATATAGCTACGCACGGCTTTTATATCAAGGGTGAGCATGCGCAGGAGATGGCAGCGGGCACGCGTGGTGCGGGATTCATCCGTATAGGTGCCAACAGCGAGGTGGCGGATAACTCGATGAGTAGAACAGGTCTGCTACTGAGCGGCGCAGAGACAGGCTGGATGGGTACGGCGGCAGAGCAGCATGCAGATGGCGTGCTCACGGCGCGGGAGATCATGCTGACCGACCTGCATACGACCGAACTGGCAGTATTGTCCGCCTGCCAGACGGGTATGGGTGATATAGAGGCAGATGGTGTGGCGGGTCTGCAACGCGGATTGAAGAAAGCCGGTGTGCAAACGATGCTGATGAGTCTGTGGGACGTGAACGACGAAGCGACAGGTATGCTAATGACCACATTCTACGAGGGACTGTTGCAGGGCAAGAGCAAGCAGCAGGCGTTGCATGACGCGCAGGAGAGAGTGCGGACGTTCACGGGCACCAGCGCCCAGGCACAACGTGCGATAAGCGAGGAAGAGGCGTACATGGCTGAGGTGGAAGAAGAACTTGCGGGCAACACGCGTGCCGCGCGACCGCTGAAGTTCCTCAGGCAGAACGGCGGCAGAAACAGCACGAATGTAACGGTGAGCGAGGAACCGAAACTGCCCTACGCGGCACCGAGGTATTGGGCGGCGTTTATATTGTTGGATGCTCTCTAAATTACCTGTCTGCTCAAAACAAAATCCGAACATGAGACCAGAAACAAGAAACAAGAAACAAGAAACAAGAAATAAATATATTAACCCACTAAAATGTAATGAATATGAAAAGACCAATTACTGTTACTGCATTATGCCTGCTGATGGCCTTCTGTGTGCCTGCAATGGTATCGGGTCAGTCTCGCGGCGGTTCCGACCAAGGCGAAAAGACAGAGAAGAAAGACAAAGGTCCGAAACGTAGAGCCAACGGTTTGCAGAAGTATCAGACGTTCGTCTATACGAGCGAGGATCTGTCGAGCGAGATAGAGCGTCAGGTATCTGCCGACCGCGATGCGCTGAGTCGTGGTATAGGTGCCGACCTGCTGAGTGCGGGTCTGAGTGCCGCCACAGGTGCTGCTACGGGTTACATCTCTACGCTGGTGGAGATGGGTATAACCGCTATCACCAAACTGATTCATCTCGATGCCCTGAACAAGAAAGAGTGGCAGGAGATGGTTAAGGAGGAGAGCGAGCTGATCATCACCATGGGTACGATAGCCGACCTGAACGACTTCTACAACTGCATGTCGCAGTACGGACCAATGGATCCGAAAGGTATGCGTTTTGACGGTATAGGCTGTCTGGCTATGGAGGGCGAGGACACCACGTTCTACATCAGTTGCCATATCAACCGCAAGAAGATCGACCGTATCGTTCGTCACTCAAAGTTCGAGCTTGTGATGGATACGTTCATGATCAACCCGTACAAAGCCGGTCTGCCTAACACCGATCTGCCGCTGTTGTTCACCTACGCTGACCGTAAGTCGTTCGACTTCACGATGAAGATGCGTATGGTTTCCTCATGGATGGACCAGTTGCCTGACTTGCATAAGGATCAGATTCTGGGTGAGTTCATGCTGAACGTGCCTGTTGATTCGGCATCGCTGGACGAGAACAATATGTTCCGTTACGTCCGTCATGAGGGTGAAGCGCCCAAGTATGGTCTGGTAGGCGAGAGTTTCATTGTTCCGCGTTCGTATATGCCATTGCGCGATGAGGACGGCAAGTACACCGAGAGCTGGGGTACAGGTCAGTACAAGATGGAGGTAGAGATTGTAGAGGTCTGCGGCGTATCCGAGGAGTTCAAGAAGAACTGGCGCAAGGACTTCAAGAAGCGTAAAAAAATGACCGGCAAGATGTCGAAAGCTGAGGCTGAGATCTTGCAGATCTTCACCAACCAGCAGTGGGATAAGCAGGCTAAGCAATGGGTAGCTACCACGTTGAAAGGCCCGTCCACAGTGCTGAACAAAGAGGCTGCCAAGATGCTTGGCTCAAGTTACACTGCCGGTGGTAAGTAATGCTGCTGCAGCTGTTTTGGACATATCTGAAAGTCGGTACATTCACGCTGGGTGGAGGTTACGCTATGTTGCCTCTCATCCAGCGTGAGGTAGTCGATTATCGCCGTTGGATCGATGAGACGGAGTTCCTGAACATGATTGCTCTGGCGCAGGCTGCGCCGGGAATCATTGCTGTCAACTCGGCAATCTTCATCGGCTATCAGGTTGGTCTGCGACACGTGCCTGCGTCATGGCAAGGCGGTTGTCGTGAGCGGGTGTATCCGTATCTGGCTGTCAGTGCTGCGGTTTTTGGCGCGGTGTTGCCGTCGTTCGTTATCATTTTGGCGATAGCCATGGTGTTCAGCAGTTACAGCAGTCTGCCTGCTGTGGAGGCGGTGATGAAAGGTGTTCGTCCGGCTGTGGTGGCGTTGATAGCCGCCCCGCTGCTCAGGATGGCAATGAAGGCGAACAATCCCAAGCCGTTCAAGGAGGGTGGCGTGTGGCTGCTCGGCTGGTCGCTGGCGGCGGCATTGCTGATTTGGCTCGCACGGGTCAGTCCGGTGTATATTATCATAGCCACTATCGTGCTGGCTCTGGCGGCAACGTGGCTGGGAGAAAGGAGGCATAGCAAACGATGATTTATCTGCAACTGTTCATCAGTTTCTTCAAGATCGGGCTGTTCGGCTTCGGTGGCGGATTAGCGATCTTGTCACTTATCCAGCATGAGGTGCTTGCCTACGGCTGGATGAGCGAGCAGGAGTTTGTGGATATAGTAGCTATCAGTCAGGTCACTCCCGGTCCGATAGGTGTGAACTGTGCGACCTACGTGGGTTATACGGCTACAGGCTCGGTGTGGGGCAGTGTGCTGGCTACCTGTGCAATGGTTCTGCCGGGTTTGGTGATCATGCTTACGCTGTGTAAGTTGTACATAGTGCTCAGCACGCGTTTTGCCGACAATCCGTACTTCCAGAACACGTTGCGCTATCTCAGGTTTGCGGTGTTGGGACTGATTGCTGCTGCTGCGTTGCTGCTGATCACGCCTGCTACGTTCATCGACCGCTGGAGTGTAGTGCTCTTTGCCGGAGTGTTTGTGCTGACTGTTCTGCCACAACTCATCCGCAGTAAGCAGCCCGTAGTGAAACAGATTGTTACAACCCTGTCGCACCCTATACTGCTGATTGTGCTCGCCGGCGTTGCCGGTTACTTTATCTACCGCTAAGTTCTTCGCATGAAACGTTTTGCGTACATAGTATCGATCGTGTTGATATGCAGCTTGATGGTTGCATATATGCTGTCGTTGCTTGTTCGCAACGGTGAGGTGCAGACTGCAGCCGTGCGCTGGCTGGCGGCAGAGGTGTCGCAGGCGCTGAAGGCGGATATCGATGTTGGGCACGTTGATTACCGGTTCTTCAATACGCTGCATATCAACGATATCTATGTCTCCGATCAGCAAGGCGACACGCTGGCTTACGTCGGTACGGTAGATGTGCAGGTGCGTATGCGCGATCTGCTAAGCAGGAAGGTGTCTGTTCGCAAGGTGGCTATCGACCGCCCGTACGTCAATCTGCACGACCATAACTACGATTTTCTGGTGCGCGCCCTGCAGAGCAACGATACCACCTCGCTCGACTCGCTGCCCGTAGCCATCGAGGTGAACGATGTGCATATCACGAATATCCGTGCACGCATGGATACGTTGCTGCTGACGGATGCCGAGGCGCGCATGAGCCTGAACAGGCTGGATAACGAAGCCCTGGAGGCGGATATACAGACCTTGCACGGCAAGATCGTTGATTACCGCACAGCGGGCAAAGGCAAGCGTGCACGTACGCTGTTTGAGTTGTGCGCCATGGAGGCCAGTCTGGTGGCTAACGATACGTTGGTTGAGATGCCGCGGTTGTATGTTCGTCTGCCTCACTCGCAACTCAACAGCGAGGTTGTGCGTATCGACACCACCTCGTTCACACTGCGCCTGTCGGATACGTATATCACCGGCAGGGATTTAGGTCTGTTTATTCCGCAGTTACAGGCTGCCGACGGCAAAGTGGGTCTGACGGCAGCCTTGCAGGGAAATGTGGATTCGGTCGTGCTCAACGAGTTAAGTATGTCGTACAAAGGCATACCGTTCTTCCTCGGCAACGCTACAGCCTACCAGTGGCAGGACTTCGACAGCTTGCGGCTGCGTGCCGAGTGCGAGGATCTGGTGGTTAAGGCAAGTCTGTTGCAGGATTTTATAGCCGACCTTCTTGAGCACCCGTATCAGTTGCCGGTCGAGGCGTACCGATTAGGTGATATGCATTACAAGGGCGTGGTTAGCGGCCGCCTGCGTGACATGCATCTGCAGGGTACGTTCCGCAGTGCGTTGGGCGTGTTCACCACCGACGGGCATGCACGTACCGATGCGCAGTTCGGCGATTTGGCATTCAACGGTGCAATCGGTACCAAGCGTTTTCAGTTAGGCAGACTGATAGGCAACAAGGATCTGGGCTCGGTGGCGCTGAACATGCAGATGGACGGTCACATGGCGCAGGGACACCCTATTCACGGCAAGTTCCGCGGCGAGGTGCAGCGGCTGACCTACAAGCAATATACGTATACGAACATCCGCCTGGATGGCAAGTACGATACGGACGGTATAGAGGGTTCGCTGGTGAGCCTTGATCCGAATATCCAGTTGTCGCTCAACGGCTTGGCGGATCTGGGTGAGACATCACCGAATATCAACGTGTCGCTTGACCTGCAGCACCTGCGTCTGGATGCCCTGCACCTGACCGACAAACTGTACGACAGCGACATACAGGGGCAGTTGTATATCAATTTCTACGGCACGCATATCGATCATATCGACGGCTATCTGGTGCTCGATAGTCTGCTCATCGCCAATGCAGGCGATACGGCGCGAATGACGCAACTGAAGATCACCGCCGAGACGTTCAGCGACGACTCGACCCACCACAGCCTGAAGTTGCAGTCGGATTATATGGTGGGCAGGATAGTGGGTAACTTCAGTTACACCGAGTTGGGTACGACCGTCAAGAAGTTGGCGGTACACTACCTGCCTCACCTGTTTGACTCATCGATGCGCGACAGGCTGAAGAACCGTCCGTCCACCACGCAGGCTACGTTCTACCTCTACGCCCATGATCTCGACAGCCTGCTGGATGTGCTGCCGCTGGGTATATCGCAGAGCGGCAATCTGACGTTCAAGGGTATGATAGACGAACCCAACCATCGTATAGGGCTGAGCGGCATTGTGCCTGTGCTGCGCATCGGGCAGCAAGAGATAAGCGATATTATCATCTCCGCCGACAACCGCAACGACCGTATCAACCTGCGCACCTCGGCACATATCGACCTGCCGGATACGATGCATATTGGCAATGCCGATGTGCTGGTGAATGTGATGGCAATGAACGACTCGATGCTCGTCACGCTCGACTTGAGCAACGATGTCGAGGAGCGTTACGGCGGACAGCTGGGCTGTCTGACCACCTTCGCCGAGTATGCCCATAAGCCGCTGATAACGACACATATCCTTCCGTCGGAGATCATGGTGGCTAACTCGCTGTGGTACGTCGATCCCGCGCGTGTCACTTATACGGTGGCGGATACGGCATTGCAGGTGGAGCACCTGTGGATGGGTAACGAGCAGAAGCATATCTTTGTTGACGGCATAGCTTCCACCCATCAGTACGACTCGCTGGTGGTGCGGCTCAAGAATATTGATCTGGGTGCCATACTCAGTCTCACCCCTGTGCCGGAACAGACGCTGACGGCACAAGGTAAGATCACCGGTACGGTAACGTTGTACAGCATGCTCAGCACCCTGCTGCTGAACGCCGACCTGCATGTAGCCGAGGCAGGACTGAACGGCAGCCCGATAGGCGAACTCGATGCGAGTGCCACGTTCGACCCGGCACGCAAAGCCGTGCTCATCGAGGGCGAGGCTACCGACCAAGGGCGGCATGTAGCCGACCTGAACGGACTGATCACGCCGCAGGACGACAAGTCATGGAGCCTGCATATCTACCCCGACTCGTTCAACCTGGGGTTCCTTAACCATTGGACAAAATCGTTCCTGCACAATATCACCGGTCGCGGCTCGGGGCACGTGCACTTGTTCGGACGGCAGAAACTGACCTGGGTGACTGTCGAGGCATTGCCGCATAATGTGGCAATCACCGTGCCTTTCACGGGCGCGACGTATTACGTGCGCGATTCCATATTTATGGACAGTACCTCTATCATCTTCCCTCACCACACCGTGTATGACCGCGAGGGACATACGGTGAGTCTGGACGGAGCGGTGCATCATACGAACTTCTTCGACTTCCGTTACGACCTGAGTATGTTTGCCGACAATGCTATCGTGCTCGACTTGCCTAACAGCCCCACGGCAGCGTTCTACGGCAAGGTGTATGGTACGGGCGATGTACGGCTGTTCGGCGATGAGAAGAAAGTGAATCTTGTGGCGCACGCCAAGGCGCAGAACGGCTCAACGTTCCACTTGAACATAGGCGGAGCGAGCGATGCCAAGGAGAGTAGTTTTATCACGTTTGTTGACCACAACAAACCCGTAGTGAAGGTCAATCCTTCCGTCAGGCGCAGGCGTGTACCCCGTGCACTGCGGCAGAGCTCGGAGTTGGACTTGGATCTGTTTGTGACTGTTGACCAGGGTACGCAGTTCTTCACGCAGTTCGGCAGCAACAGCGATGATATTTTACGCGGCCGTGGCGACGGCAGCATGCGTGTGCACCTGATCAACAGCGACCTGCAGCTGCAAGGTACGCTCACGCTGCGCCAGGGCAGCCTCAGCTACGCGCTGGGCAACATGGTGCACCGCGACTTCACGATCAGCGACGGCTCGAGCATCACATGGCAGGGCGGACCGATGGATATGAACCTCGACGTTACTGCCAAGTACCACGTTGTAGCATCGCTCAAGGATCTGTTCGGCAGTGACCTGAGTTCGCTGCCGACCAACCGTACCTCCGTGCCGGTGAACTGTATCATCTATGTGCGCGACAATATCCGCAATCCTATCCTGTCGTTCGGCATCGAGCTGCCGCAATCCGACGAGTCGGTGCAGTCGCAGGTACGCTCGTTCATCAACAGCGATGATATGCTGATGCGCGAGGTGCTGTACCTGCTGGTGTTCAACCGGTTCTTCACACCCGAGTACCTGCGCAGCACGAACACCACGGGCTTGAACGAGACCTACTCGCTGCTGTCGTCCACCGTGACGGGACAGATCAACTCATGGCTGAGCAAACTGACGAACATCGTAACGTTCGGTATCAATTTCCGAACCGATGGCGAAGGTGCTGATGCGCAGCAGGAGTATGAGGCACAGATCTCTATCCAGCCTATCGACGGGCTGCTGATCAACGGTAACGTGGGCTACCGCTACAACGACCTGAACAACCGTCCCGTGTTCGGCGACCTGGATATCGAATATATCATTACCCCGGACGGCATGTTGCGCGTAAAGGGTTACACCCATACGGTGGACAAATATTCGCTCCGTCAGGCGAACATGGTGGAGGGTATAGGTATAGTGCTCAAGCACGACTTCAACTGGGGTGATGCTTTCCGCAATGCCGAACGCAAGAAGAAACAAAAACAAAAGCAAAAGACCGCTGACGCTGAGAGAAGATAGACCGCTGCGCTGACAGACCGCTGACGCTGACAGACCGCTACGCTGAGAGACCGCTGCGCTGAGAGAAGATAGACCGCTGCAAAGCACCCCACTGCATGTTATTTGTGGGGACCCCGTTTCGCTGAGAGACCGCAGCCGATGGCTGCTGATAGACGCTCGGATGTAATCTGTCAGCGAACGAAGTGAGCGATCTATATTCTGTCAGTGAGCGCAGCGAACGGTCTGTCTTCTGTCAGTGAGCGCAGCGAGCGGTCTGTCTTCTGTCAGCGAGCGCAGCGAACGATCTGTCTTCTGTCAGCGAGCGCAGCGAACGGTCTATACTCTGTCAGTGAGCTCAGCGCACGGTCTGTCTTCTGTCAGCGAGCGCAGCGAACGGTCTGTCTTCTATCAACTACTTATGTTCAAACTCGAATCCACATATCAGCCTACCGGCGATCAGCCGCAAGCCATCGACGCACTCGTTGATGGTATCCGCTCCGGTGCCCGGGCAGAGACCCTGCTGGGTGTGACCGGCAGCGGCAAGACGTTCACCATCGCCAATGTTATTGCGCGGCTGAACCGCCCGACGCTTATCCTGTCGCACAACAAGACCTTGGCGGCACAGTTGTACTCGGAGATGAAAGCGTTCTTCCCGCACAACGCAGTGGAGTATTTCGTCAGTTACTACGATTATTACCAGCCCGAGGCATATATCCCTTCCACCGACACGTACATCGAGAAGGACCTGAGTATCAACGAGGAGATCGACCGTCTGCGTCTGTCTGCCACCGCAGCGTTGCTCTCCGGCAGAAAGGATGTGATTGTCGTTTCGTCCGTCAGTTGCCTGTACGGCATAGGCAGTCCGCAGGACTTCTCGATCAACTGCATCTCTATCCGGCGCGACCAGACCATTCAGATGGATGAGTTCCTAAAGGCACTCGTTGCGGCACAGTACGTGCGCAACGATCTGGAGCTGACGCGTGGCAGGTTCCGCGTCAAGGGCGACACGGTGGATATAGCCCTCGCTTATGCCGACTATATCGTGCGTGTGGAGTTCTTCGGCAATACGATTGACAGTATCTGTTCGCTCGAGCTCGTGAGTATGAACGTGATAGAGGAGTTTGAGTTCATCAATATCTATCCTGCTACTATCTTCTGCACTTCGCGCGAGAGTATCGAGCGTGCCATAGGCGAGATCAAGCGCGATCTGGACGAGCAGATCACCTTCTTCCACAACGCGGGTATGGAGCTCGAGGCGAAGCGTATCGACGAGCGCGTACATTATGATATAGAGATGATTCAGGAGCTCGGCTACTGCTCGGGTGTGGAGAACTACAGCCGGTACTTCGACGGTCGCGAACCCGGCACGCCGCCTTATTGCCTGCTCGACTATTTCCCCGATGATATGTTAGTCGTCGTTGACGAGAGCCACGTCACTATCCCGCAGATCCATGCGATGTACGGTGGCGACAAGGCGCGTAAGGATAACCTGGTGCAGTACGGTTTCCGCCTGCCTGCCGCCCGCGACAACCGTCCGCTCACCTTCGAGGAGTGGGAGCAGAAAGTTGGATTGTCTGTCAGCGATAGCGGTCTGTCAGCGAAGCGGTCTAACGTCCAACAGCGGCGCGGTCAAACAATCTTCCTCTCCGCCACGCCTGCAGAGTATGAGTTGGAGCAGTCCGAAGGTATCGTTGTGGAGCAGCTGATTCGTCCTACGGGTCTGCTCGATCCCGAGATTGATGTCCGTCCGTCGGAGCACCAGGTCGATGACTTGCTGGAGGAGATCCGTCAGCGTGTGGAGCGTGAGGAACGTGTGCTCGTCACTACGCTTACCAAGCGTATGGCGGAGGAGCTGGACGACTACCTCCGTCAGTACACTATCCGCTCGGCATATATCCACTCCGATGTCGATACGATCGAGCGTATCAAGATCATGGAAGACCTGCGCCGCGGTATCTACGATGTGCTGGTGGGTGTCAACCTGCTGCGCGAGGGATTAGACTTGCCCGAGGTGTCGCTTGTGGCTATCCTCGATGCCGACAAGGAAGGCTTCCTGCGCGACCGCCGCTCGCTCACCCAGACCGCGGGTCGTGCCGCGCGACACGTCAACGGCAAGGTGATCATGTACGCCGACCGTATCACCCGATCCATGCAGCAGACTATCGACGAGACCAACCGCCGCCGCTCCATACAGATAGCCTACAACACCGAGCACGGCATAACGCCTACCGCTATCCGCAAGGATATCAATACCGGCGCACTCGCTTCGCTCTACCACGATGCCGAGAAGCAGCGCGAACAGGTACAGCAGCGTATTCGCGAGAGCTGGAAGAACGCACCGTGGCAGCAGATGGATACCAAGCAGCTGCAGCGTGCTGCCGACCAGAAACGCAAGCAGATGCTCGCCGCCGCCAAGGATCTGAACTTCGACCTCGCCGCCACCCTGCGCGACGAACTGCTGGAGATGGAGAACCGCCTGCAGATTCTCGCGGAGTGAGCTTGTAACGTTCGATGCAATCGAACCATTTTATCGGTAACAAATTGCCCAAAATGACCGGAAGTGCCGAAAATGTGTAAATTTACACGAAAATAGGTGCCGAAAATGTGTAAAATTACACTTTTTTGGCACTTTTGTTTGCAAATATCAAAAAAATGTTGTATCTTTGCATCCAAATTCAATATAGTTATGTTGCAGATAGAGAGAAATGCTTTTAAGCAATTGCATGCTTGGAAACAAAGCAGCAACCGTAAACCGCTTCTGCTGCAGGGAGCACGTCAAATAGGTAAGACCTGGCTAATGCGTGAGTTCGGCAAGCGTGAGTTTGACAGCGTTGTGGAACTTAACTTCGACGAAAAACCTGAACTGCGTGAGTTGTTCCGACGGACAAAAGACACGACACGGCTCATCCGGGAGTTGGCTCTATATACGCCTGTTTCAATTCAGCCGGAACGTACTTTGCTGATTTTTGATGAGATTCAGGAGTCAGAGGAAGCCCTGAATGCTTTGAAATATTTCTGTGAAAATGCTCCTCAATATCCTATAATAGCGGCAGGTTCGCTATTAGGCGTGCATGTGCGTAAAAAGAGTATGACTGTGCCTGTAGGCAAGGTGCAAACGCTTCATTTACATCCGTTGAGTTTTAATGAATTCTTGCGCGTAGCCGATTCGCAAATGTATGATTATTGTGCCTCAGTTACACCCTTTGAGCCATTGCCCGAGATTGTCTTGTCGCGTTTGACAGACGTCTACAGACAATATATGGTATGTGGCGGTATGCCCGAGGCAGCCATAGCTTTGCTTGAGAAACGGGGCATGCAGACCGTTGAGCAGACCTTAGGCGACATACTGCAACTGTATCAGGCGGACTTCTCCAAATATGCCACACCTGTTGAAGTGACACGTATGACTGCATTATGGCAGTCCCTGCCTTCGCAGCTTGCCAAAGAGAACCGCAAGTTTATATATAATGTCATTCGTAGCGGTGCGCGCGCACGAGAGTACGAGGACGGTTTGATATGGCTGGAGGAGGCAGGCTTGATTTATCGCATATACAATGTAGGCAAGCCCGGGCTGCCACTGGCTGCCTATCGTGATTTATCCGCATTCAAGGCGTACACATTCGATAGCGGCTTGCTGCGACGTCTCGCCCATTTGTCGGCAGAAGTGGTGTTATCTGAGAATAATCCCGGATATCAAGAGTTCCGTGGAGCAATGGCGGAAAATATGGTGTTGCAATCGTTGGTTTCGCAATATAATGACGTACCGTATTATTGGTCAAGCGGCAACAAGGCTGAAATAGACTTTCTGATAGAACATGGTGGGCATATCATTCCCATTGAAGTAAAATCATCCACGCGTATCAGCGGTGGCAGTCTGGCTTCGTATTTTCATAAATATAATCCGGCACTCCGTATTCGCTTCTCTATGAATAATCTGCACTTTAACGACGGCTTGCTAAGTATCCCGCTTCCGTTGGCGGATTGGACGCATCAATTGGTCGGGCAATTTTTTGCAGAATCCTCTATCTCAATCAAATAGTATCTTTTGCGCTGTATATCCTATGGCAAACAGATTGAATATAGTGCTGTCATGTTTCCCATTTGAGCGGATTTCTTTTGTAGCTCTGCTTTGCGGGGTAGTATGTCTGTTCTGTTCTTGCACAGCAGAGCCGCTTAGTGAAGCTCGGAAAACGCTTGATGTTGCCGACAGCCTGCGTGTGAACGAAGGCAGGCTGTATGATGATAGCCTCGCTCTCGCCGAGGCATATACGCTGCTCGGGCATTGGCAACTCATCTATCCCGATGAATACGCACGCGCGTGTTATTATTATGGTTACCTGCTCCGCCAACACAACAATCAGGTAGCAGCCATGCAGGCGTTCATTGCAGGAAGTCATGCTCCGTATGTCAGTCGCGTAGTACCGTTGCCGTGGTTCAGCAATTATCATATCCTCGGGCGTATATACAGCAATATGGGCACGATGAGCCATCTTGCCGGAGAGTTTGAACTATCGTATGAGATGTATAAAACAGCTTCCGAACAAATTCTAAAAACAGATGATTCAACGTCATATTATTATCTGCTTAATGACATGGCAGTCGAACTTGCAGAGCAAAAATTGCAAAATGAAACTCTTGCGTTGTTGGATAGCATTGAGCATAATTGCACAAACGATGGTGTGCTAACCAAACTATGGGAGACGAAAGCGATATTATATTTCAATCTTGAGCGATATGATTCTACCATCTATTCTGTCAAACGACTACAAGAAAAAGGGAATTACGGATCTACTGGTTATGTAAAAGAAGCGCAAGCATTTTGGAGTTTGCAACAATATGATTCGGCATTGTATTATGCTAAAATTGTGATGTCGCATCCTTACGCTTCTAACCAAGACAAATATCATGTACTTTACATACTGATAAATTATGATAGCACGATAAGCAAACAAGAAGTGCAGACCTTATCATCCGAACGGGCGGATTTGAATAATGAACTTATCGAACCTCTGCTCCTGCAACTATCAGTTGCAGTGGAATTACTCCGACAAGATATTGATAAGAAAACACCTTACATGTATCTTTGTTTCGTGCTTGCATCTATTGCTCTCATAGTCGGAGTTGCATGGATAGCAAAGACTCACGTTAAAAGAATCACTAAAATAGAGCAGAAAAAACATCAGCATTTAACGAAAAAGAATATAGATATACGTGCTGACATTGAACAATTACAAACAAGCAACAAGGCTCTCCTGCAAGAGAATAACGACTTGCTGACAAAGCATTCCGCTTACTGTGAAGAAATAGTTCGCGAGATTGAAAACAACTGCATGGCAATTCGTCAATCGAAAGATTGGAAGCAAGAACTTCATTGGAAAGATTATAATGCTTTTTGTGACACGGTGGATCATTATTTCATGTTACTTGCCACTAAGTTGAAAGCAACGAATAAATTGGAAGAAAAAGAAATCCGTTTGTGTATATTGGTTATGCTTGATATGGATAATATAACCATTGCAAAAACGATAAATTATGCGCCCAATGGTGTAGGAAAATATAAATATAGGATTGCTCAGAAATTAGGAACCAAGATCAAAGATATGCGACAATTCTTAATTGAAATGGCTATTGGCAGATAGTTAAGTATGCTGAATAATGAGATTGCCCATCATTATTTTCTTTATCCAATTGATATAATGCTTTTTATGCAAATCAACTTGCCCATCGGAAAATTTGCATAATTGCAAAAAAAGCAGTAATTTTGCACTCGAAATCGTGAACTCGGTTTCGGGTGTTTTGTTATACGACAATTATTCATCATTCACGAAACTTAATAAATCATCAATCGTCATGAAAACAAAAAACATTCTTTGGCTTTTAGTAAGCCTTTTCCTGTTAACTGCTCCGGCAGCGCAATTATCAGCCTTTGCTGATGAAGTGGAAATCGAATTATTTGAAGTATCAGGATTCCTGCCAGGTGCCAATCCTTTAGACGATCCTATTCACGGCGGAGGTGGGAGCACCCCACCTCGCCCCTTAGATTTCCGTGCCACAATCACCGGTCGCACTCTTGAAATCACATCTGGTACGCACGATGCGCGCGTGATCGTAAGGAAAGGTGATGGTACGCAAGTGTTGCAACGTCAGTTCGTCGGTGGCACCATTGAGCAACTGCCCGCAACAGGCAACTACAGCCTTGAGATCCAAAGCGGTTCACTCACATTAGTGGGTGTATTTGAGGCAGAGTAATGTATTTCCGAATAGTTATTTTCAAAATCAATAATATAAAAAAAATACGAATGTATGAAAAAGTTGTATCTTATAGTTCTCTCAATCTTTTGGGGACTTTGTCCGGCTATCAGTGCTAATAACATCAACATTTCTTTAATCCCAGATGGCAATTTGGAAGAATATTGCGTAGAGCTGACTGATACTATAGTGGTATCCGTTGATACTGCATGGGAAAACCATCTTCAAGGGCATCAATGGTTACTAAGGGGTGACTTGAAGTTTGCAAAAGACTACGGCGTGAATAGCAATCCATGCAAAATTGTTACTCCTGCCGGCGGATATGGAAAAGGGCGCATTTCTTATAAATACAGCACAGGTGGATGTGCGCAGGCAGAAGACATAGATATCTACAAATCGTTCATACCTACCTCTGATATGACAATAGAGGGGCCTGCTTGCGTTGCAGCCGGTGATATTGTGGTATTTTCAGTTGATCCGATTCTCACGGTCAATCTTAATGATCAGATCGGCATGGATAACTACTATTGGAATGTTACTGACACTGCAAACGGGCATAAACTTCCATTTGTTGATTCACTCTATTATAAAGCAGGTGACGGAAGCTCTGTAACTTTCAGCGTAAAAGAATGGGGTAATACGACTCCTGAAATAGAATTGTATTTGGGAGATTGTAATAAGAATGACCCGAACAAGAAGATTTCGCTCACACTGGTCAAGCAAGCTCCTAAACCCGAGTTTGAGCAATATGAATATTGCTTACCTTATGGGGAGCAAGAACTTGAACTAGCGATACAGAACGCACAAAGTTCTGTTCAATATTCATGGGATTTGCCCATAGGATGGTCGATTGTGACATCAAACACCGATAGCACAATTGTTACTATAAAATCTGACAACTCTACTATCGGCGATATAGTAGTTTCGGCAGCATATAAATCCGATGATATTGTTGAATGTGCAATAACTCAGACAAACCTAACTATAAATCGACTTTGGGGAAATTCTACGAATATACCTCAGGTTGGTTGTTTGAATGCCGGAAGTGAAAATTATACAGAATTTAGTATTCAAGGTGATATACCTACAAGAACTGGAGTTCACTGGGTTATTAATTCTGATTATTGGAATATTAAAGATAATGATATACACAGCCCACGTATTTTCGCGAAGCCACGGAGTAATGCTCCTTTATCTGACACTATATTTCTATATTAACTTTCACAATGTCCAAATTCCAACTACCCTATAAAACATTACATCATCATCTTTTATTTCAATCCT
>CALZOG010000002.1 GCA_945827635.1 uncultured Bacteroidales bacterium | reverse complement strand
GTTCGATATTTTTATACTACACGGACTTTCACTGATTAACACGGAACGGAGTATTATGCTGTATTCCGTGGGGTTCCGTGTGTCTCCGTGTTCGATATTTTTATACTACACGGACTTTCACTGATTAACACGGAACGGAGTATTCTGCTGTATTCCGCGGGGTTCCGTGTGTCTCCGTGTTCGTTTATTTCTTCGCGTATACGCGGATATAATCCACGTACATCTTTACCGGTGTGCCGTCCTTGGGTAGGGCGGTGACAGGTTCGAGCAGCGAGGCACTGATAACATCCGAATACTTCTCGGGGTTAGGCATATCAGGGAAAAATCCTCCGACTGACAGGTTCAGCACGATATAGAACGGATGGTTGAAGTAGTGCCCGGGCTCATTCACCTGTTTGCCCCGCAGCGAGAGTTCGAAGTAGGGCTGCGAGTTCGGGTGCTTGTCAAGATCCACATACATGGCAATGCTGTCCTCCGTCCAATCCATTGTGAACAAGTGGAAGTCGCCTTGCAACGGATAGTCCCATGTGTGGAACGTACCTGCGTTGGGATACGCACCGTTGTTCCAAGTCTCACCCCAGTGGCACGCGCCGTTGAAGTATCGATCCTGCGTACCGGCTACAATGCCGTTCTTGTGTCCCATCTCACAGATATCAATCTCTCCGCATTTAGGCCATATTACTCTGCCCTGCTTTGCCAACGCGGCTGCCTGATCATCAATGGAATCATCGTCGCCCAGAACAGTAGCCAGATTGTTGCCAAGCATCCAGAACGCCGGCCACAAACCGTTGGCGGTGTGCGGGAAACAGATTCGTGCTTCCACGCGGCCGTAGCATACCGTAACCTTATCCTGCGTATTCAGTCGAGCCGATGTACACGGGCGATAGCCACGCTCATCGTCCATGGTGGTGTAATAATAATCTTCACGCTGCGCATTGAGCACGAGGCACGACTCGCCACTGACAGGGTGCTTCTCGATCGTGACGTTCTTCGGCGAGTAATACTGCAACTCAGCATTACCTCCACCACGGGCGTTGTCGTCGACATTCCAATACTTGGTGTTAAGTTCCGGTGCATCGAAGTTGTCCTCCCAAACGAGGGTGTATTCCTGCTTGGAAGCACAGGATAACATTAGGAACGGAAGTACGAATGTAACAATCTTTTTCATTGTATTAAGAAGGTATATGTATAAGCTTACGGAATTTGTCTGCCTTGCATGTCATAGATCTTGTCACCGCGACGGATGAGCAGTTGTCCGTCACGCAGCACCTTGGCAGCGGGAACGGCAGTGCTGAGAGTCTGCACAACGGTCGTTCCCTCCGGCTCAATTGCATCGGAAGCCGACGGACAAACGAACGACTCACCTGCATCGCCACGCTGGTAGATACGAATCCAATCGATGTACATCGAGCGCGGACCGTCAGCCAGGGCTGTGATCTTGTTTACGTCATATATGCCCGGGAAGTTACCTCCGACAGCCACATTGGCAATGATGAAATTCGGCTTGCCAAACACAAGGCTGCGGTCATAGTCGGGATTATCGTTCGGCTCGAGGTCAGCGTGGAAGTACGCTTCGTTCTCGGGATGCGAGTCGAGGTCCATATACATATCAATGGATGTGGGCGTCCAGATCATCGTAACGATATGGAACGTATCCTCGACCGAATACGGCCATGTTACAGCATGGGCATCGCTCCACACAGCGTCCCACTTTGAGCCGACGTGCATAGCACCGTTGAAGTAGCGGTCTTGCGTACCCTTGTTGAACGCGCTCTGGTGTCCAAGCTCGATGATATCCGTCTCACCGCATTTAGGCCAGCCTACCTGCTTGTAGTTGTTACCCATCTGCCAGAATGCAGGCCAGAGGCCGTTGGCAGTCTGTGGGAACTTGATGCGCGCATCAATGCGACCGAAGGTATAATACATCTTACTCTGGGTATTCACGCGCCCGGAGGTACATTGCTTGCCGCCAAACGTCTCTTTGGTTGCGGTGAGGATAAGGCAGTGCTTGCCGGTAGTAGGCTCAACGCCTAACTTGACACCACGGTCGCAGTAATACTGCAACTCGTTGTTGCCGCCTCCGTCGCCGTTGGTTTCAATGTTCCAGACTTGGGTATCGAGTGCTCCATCTGTGAAATCCTCGTTCCAGACGAGTTGGTAATCGTCCTCATCAACCGGCTGCTCCATAGCCTCGCAAGCAGTGTCCGGCGCAGTACGAGGCGCAGCATCGTTGCTGAGGATGATATTATCTATCAGCACCACCGCATCTTCCGTCAAGTCATTGCGATCAGCCATAAAAAACACGAAATCAATCGAACCCAAGGCACTGATATCGAACACCACGTCTTGCCACTGATTAGCCACAATAGTGGTAGTTGGTGTTATGTCAAGATTCGCACCATTGTCAGTAACCTTGACGTTTGGTTGACCGGTATTATTACGATACATGAGCGCGTGCAAATACTTATAACCGCTGTAAGGCGTTGCAAACCGCGTCAGTGCACCCGACCAGTTGTCACAGCCCGGCGTGCGAACGAGTTGTAGGCATTTGCAACTAAGGTTTAGACCTTCTTGATGAGAATTATTAGTAATACCTGATGAACAGGATACATTTTCCCATGTTCTGGGATTGTTTTCAAAGTCATCAATGGTGATTTGTGCCATCAGCGGCAAGACAGCCATTGCGAGAAGAAGGGTGTAGAGTTTTTTCATAGTTGTATAGTTTAATTAAGTTTGAACCAATTGATACGGGGCAAACCCTTCGTACATTTAATACGAAGCACTTGTTTCCCTTCCGCAGGTGTAAAATCAACAATCAACGTTGCCCATGCATCTTTTGCGCCTGTTGTTGGCAATTCGACAGCCAGCAATTCTTTTTCGTCTCCGCTCTCGCTCACCTTATAGATTGTAATCTCCGAATCACGAGTGGCAGCATAACGGATATTGAAATGCTTGACACCTTTCAGCACATCAATCTGATAATCCATCCATTGGTTCAGTGATAGGCCATCAATCTGCAAGATTCCGTTAACATCGGTACAGAGCGACACAAGAGGTGATGCGTAGTTATCATCCACACTACATGCACGATAGTGTTCCGCCGGTATACGTTTGCCACAGGGATACACCGCATTCTTGTCAAACGTGGACATATTGACGAACAACTTACCGCGTTCTGTTAACTCGTACGGTTTGGTTTTGGTAATCAGTTGCATGAACGGTGCAGATTCGGTTGCTTGATTCCAACGTGGGATGAACCATGCGTAGCGCTCCAAGTCAGGATCCTGCTCCAGAGAGTTGATACATTGCGCCATGAAGTGGCATTGTGCCGCTGAACTGGAGCACCCGTCCCATGCACAGAACTCCGTCAGCCACAGAGGCTTGCCAAAGACTTTGTATCGCTGCAGATCGCCCAAAGTCGCTTTGGCAGCATTCATGTAGATATGAACAGCTATGCCATATATATCATCGGGGTTAACCTTTGTGAAGAATTCCTGCAACCATTGCACACCATTGCTGTAGCCCGAAAGTGTTCCCCAGTTCATGGCCGGAGAAATGAGGCGAGCATTATTGTTCTTTGCCAGTGTTACCAGATCTTCCCAGTTGGCAGCAGCCTGCGTCGGGGTCATGTTCGCCTGATCGGTCAGGTTCGGCTCGTTGTAGCCCAGCAGGTAGGTCTGCTTGTCGGTGTGAGCAGCATAATAAGCAGCAATGTTTTCAGCAGAATAATTGTTGTTCCAGCACATAGGCACAAACTGAATACCGTATTGCTGATACATATTCTCCTGCGATGCCGCCGGAGTGTTTGCCCAGTTATAACTCCACGACACGGCAGGACCGAGGAGGGCAAAGTCCTCGTCCATCTGCCACGAGAAACTGACTCCGCGTTTCGCGCTCTTGCCTTGTATATAGGCAAAATCGTTGGAATCCTCGATTTCAGTTGGATTGTTACGTTCCCCACACGCTGCCAGCGACAGCATTACCATTACATTGATTAAGGAGATTGATAATAGATTTTTCATACTATCATTGATTTAGTTTATAGAGAGCCGGTGGGATAATCAGTCCCACCGACCCGAGATTTACGGTTTACTTCTTGTACAAAAATGCGTAACCGAGGTCAATCTGTGTACCTTTCATGTAAGGACTAGCCACAATAGTCAGGATGTTCGAACCGTTCTTGTTGAACGGGCCAAACTCCAGACCTGCGATATCAGAGAGCTTGTACTCCTTATATACCCACTCACCGGTAGCTGCAGGAGCGATAGTTATAGCACCGCTGCCAGACTCTGTACCATCTACATTACTACCAATCAATTTGAACTCGTATCCTGCACCGGGCGTTGCATTCTTCAAAGCCACAGCCAGATACCACGCGTCATAATCGGTAATGTTGTTGCGGATAGCATCCAGAGCAGCAAGATCTTCAGCAGCACCCTCACCGGATGTGTTGTTGTCATCATTGATAGCGACGCACAGCCCCATGCCTGCCCATCCTAGTGAACCCTGAACCAGAGCTGTCCAGCCTTCAGCCTGATCAAATGGATCAGTACCTACGCCTGTACCACCTGTGAACGTGTTCTCCCAAACATAGAGCCAACGTGAACCTTGACCTTGATTGTCGTTCGGACCGAAGTTGTAGAGCACTTTGTCACCCAGATACTTGGTGGCACCTTCCTGCAGGAAGAATACATAGTATGCCGAACCTTGCAGTTGTTTGAAATCAGCATAGCCGCCTTCTGCGGGAGGAGGAGTTACACCACCGGCTGTAACCGTTACTTTGCAGGTTGCCTTCTGGCCGTCTTCGCTCGTAGCGGTAACGGTTGCTTCACCTTGGGCTATACCCTGTACAAGACCGGTAGAGCTAACGCCGGCAATAGCGTCATCCGATGAAGCCCAGGTTACTTCCATGTTGGCGGTCAACTGGAAGGTAGCTGCCACAGCTACGGAGATCTCAGACTCATTGAGAGTCAGCTTGGTTGTTTCGGGCTCTTTTTCTTTGTCCTTGCAGGCTACCAATGCTAATGCAGCCATTGCACAAATCAAAAACTTTTTCATGATTGTTAATGAATTTAGTTGATAAAAAGTTGATTTAATACAAACACTTGTTTGTTTGTTTTTAATATCCCGGGTTTTGATCCAATAAACTATTTAATTGACGTTGTTTGTTAGGAATCGGGAGCAACTCATGCACACCCTTGATAAACGGCTGCATTTCAGCTTTTGCCTCCGGATCCTCCTGCGCCATATAAGCGGTCATCACCTCGTATGCTACTCCCCAACGGCACAGATCGAACCAACGATGCCCCTCCATCGCCAGCTCCATACGGCGCTCGTGACGGATAGCCTCCTGCAAGGTCGGCGAACTGATTTCAGTTCCGTTCACCTTGAAACTGTAACCCGGATAAGGGACCAAACCGACTCTGTCGCGCACTTTATTCAGATAGATGATGGCGGTAGCTTCATCGCCTGTTTCCTGGCATGCTTCTGCATACAGCAGATACAGGTCTGCCAAACGAATCTGCTTGTTGTTGAGCACGCCTCGGGTGTTGTGTGCATTCTTATACGCATAACCTGTACCATCGGCGGTATAGAGTCCTGTCTTGCGATTCAAGTAAGAGGTACCCAGATAGGTATCTTGATCCCCAAGATGATCTGCGTCCAGCAAGATGATTGTTGCATCCCTGCGAAGCGAATCAGCCTCTTCATACTCGTTATAGAGGTTATGAGTTGGCTTGTTGAATCCCCAACCTTCATCCCCCATATTCGTGGAACGCGAACGGGTCAATACCGTAGTGAATGTACCGCGAGTAGAGCCATTGCCTGTCCCATAGTCGGAGGTTGCCTCGTTGGCGTATTGAATCTCAAAAATAGACTCTGCATTGTTCTCGCCGGAGAGGGTAAAGTTGCTCGCAAAATCGGGCACAAGACTGTACTCGGATGCTTGTTCAGTTAGGAACTTGTCACCCCACTGCTTAGCTTTCTCGTAGTTGTGCATGTACATATAGACCTTCACCAGCATTGCTTGCGCAGCACCTTTGGTTGCACGTCCCATGTCTGCGCCACCTGTCTTACTTTTGTTCCACAGACGCGACTCGGCATTCTCAAGGTCAGATACGATTTGAGCGTACACCTCATCCGCACTTGAGCGGGCACGATTCCAGTATTCGTCACTATTCTCTATCCCCAACGACAGCGGCACACCGCCATACGTACGAACCAAACGGAAATAGTAATATGCTCTCAGGAAATAGCACTCGCCTATCAGGCGTTGTTTGAGCGATTCGTTCATATCCGAGTCACATGCCACAGTAGGTATATAGTTCAACGACAAATTGCATCGAGCTATACCTTCATATTGGGCTTTGAAGAATTCCTCTGCAATTTCGTTGTCGGCATTGGACTTGAAGTTCTCCAACTGGTATGCTGCCGCCATATCAGATGTGTTCTGACCGCCCTTTAATGCATCATCAGACATTACATCACCTATGAACCACTCGCTATAGTACGTATTATTGAACTCCCACGCTAGAGGCACATAGTCGGCGTTGACATTATAGATACAAGCTTGCCCTGACACGAAATAATCCGACAACTGACTCACACCGGGAGTGGGTTCTGATACCCAATCACATCCCGTCATAGCAAACATGCAAATAGTCAGAAATATATAAGTTGCTTTTTTCATATTCTCACCCTCCTAATTAAAAGTCACAATTGACACCGAACATAAATGTACGACTCTGCGGATAGTTACCATAATCCACTCCGCCGCCTACTTCGGGATCATATCCGGTGTAGCCGGTAAGAGTCAACAGATTGCTTGCCGTAAAATATACACGTACACGATCTATGTATGCCTTTTGGCTATATTTCTTCGGCAAAGTGTAGCCCAATGTCAAATCTTTCAGGCGCAGATATGCACCGCTTTCTACAAACCGCGACGAGTTGGCGGCATTCAACGAATTACCATGAGGATTAGGTATCGAGCCTGCATATTTATCCATATATCCCATCCAATCAATACCCGCATCGTTCATAGCATCACGCTTGTCTTGGTTGTAGTAGATGTGTACATCTTTCATCGCTGCACTCAATGTTGCAGTCTGACCTGTACCCTCCAGACGCTCGCGCAATGCATTATAAATCTGGTTGCCATATACACCTTGGAAATTGATGCTGAAGTCCAAACCTTTCCAACCGAGATTGAAGGTCAACGCTCCGGTCAACCATGGGAACGGATTACCGATTACCATGCAGTCATTCTCATCAATCTTGCCGTCACCATTGACATCCTCATACTTCGAGTCGCCTTCATTAACAATGTTCGTGGAGTTAGGCAAATGAGCTGCTGCCTCTGCATCAGATTGGTATATACCCAGATATTTATATCCCCAAAACGAACGTACCGGCAGCCCCTCATCTGTCTTGGTGCGGTCGCCATAATCGGCACTACCGCCATTCATGTGAGTTACTTTATTTTTGGCAAAAGATATATTGCCATTGATGCCGTATTCAAAATCTCCGACCTTGTTCTGGTGCCCTAACGTCAGCTCCACACCCATGTTCCGCACTGTACCCAGATTGGCTGACATTGCCCAATGGTTACCCACGTGAGCCGGTGCATTCACTGACAGGATAGCATCTTTGGTATCACGAATATAGCCCTCGAGTGTTCCGCTTAACATTCCATTCCAAAAACCGAAATCCAAGCCCAGATTCCATTGCTCATTGGTTTCCCAACGACCGTTCTCGTTCACCAATGTCAAGACTGCTGCACCGGGCACCAGTTGGTCGCCCAGAATATATCCCACGAAATAGGGTCCCGGGGTCTCGATGGATTGCACGAATGCCGACTCGCTTACTTGGTCGTTGCCTACCTGCCCCCAGCCAAAGCGCAATTTCAAGTTGTCCAAATAACTAGATGAACTCTCCAGGAACGACTCTTGATTGATACGCCACGCCAAGGCCATTGACGGGAAATACCCCCACACCCCTTTTTCGCTCTTTTTGAAGCGAGAAGAGGCATCAGCACGGAAATTGAACGTTGCTATATAACGATTGTCGTAACTATAATGCAAACGCGTGAAGAACGACAAACGGCGCGTACGCGCTACTGCATCACCTTCGGTACGGGTTGAGTCGTTCTTGGTATTGAAGATATACCAGTTTTTGGGGTCGATATTGACTATATCCTGCCCGCCTGCACTTACACTATAATAATCATATTGCTGCATCGTCTCACCTGCCATGACAGAAAAGCTGTGCTTCTCTATATCACGCGAATAGGTGATCACGTTATCATTGGTCAATGTCATGTAGCGAGCCATGCCGGCACCTACTGAATTGTGCTCACGATAGTCGGCATTGGAATAACGATACGCATAATTGAACGTGCGATCCATATTATTGCTCAAATCCATGCTCAACGACGGGCGAATAGTCAAACCTTTCACCGGCTTGATCTCGATAAAGATATCTCCCACCCAACGTTGTACTCTGTTGTTTGGTTCCGTATTATAGATCATGGACATCGGATTGACTACATTCGTAAAGTTTGACGCAGCAGATGGCTGACCGCCAATCTTCTCGCCTAAACCGTTTACGGCATCCTCGGGATAATATACCGGATCCCACGGAGCCATAGCCAATGCTGCCGATAACACCGATGCCTGTGGGGATGCATTATTGTTCATCGCATTGCGGGAACGGCTGGTAGAGAATGACAAGTTCTCACCTATCCGCAACCATTTGCGCACATTGAAATTGGTATTTACGCGCAACGTCAGACGCTCATAATTACTACCCAGCAGCGTACCATCTTGGTTGAAATAGCTGGCACTAAACAGATACGATCCCCAATCACCGCCGCCATCAACGGACAAGCTGTAATTGTGCACCAGCGCATTCTTGTGAAATACTTCGTCCTGCCAATCTGTACCGCCGGTTGCTGCATATTCGGCATAATCGAAGTTTACGGGATAATAGGGATTGACACCACTGGCATTATTCGTCTTTTTCCACCACGTATTGAAGCCTTTGTTCCAGTTACCGATAGCTTTGGCTCCACCGGACATCAGCACTTCGGTTTCTGCTTGATCCATGGCGTTCATCACATCCAGTTTGCGCCATCTGTTCTGCAAGCCCCAATATGCATTGAAGCTCACGCCGGCCTTACGATCCTTACTACCCGACTTGGTTGTGATCAAGATAACACCATTGGCGGCCTGGCTACCGTAGATGGCTGTCGATGATGCATCCTTCATGATTTCCATCGAAGCGATGTCTGTCGGCGTCAAGAAGCTGATATCCTTCAGCACAACGCCATCCACAACATAGATTGGCGTTGATTCTGATTTGACTGAACCAATACCACGGATACGCACTTCGGCGGCTGCACCCGGCTGACCGGAATTGGCATTGACGGTAACACCGGCTGCTTTTCCCTGCAGCGCCTGATCTACTGTTGCAAGAGGTGTCTTCTGCAACTCTTCAGCTTTGACTGAAGCTACAGCACCTGTCAAGTCGGACTTTTTCATTGTACCGTAACCGATGGCTACGACCTCCTCCAACATCACGTTGTCAGGCTGGAGAGTGATACGCATCGGTGAGGCGGTTGCCTTCACCTCCTGCGATTTATAACCCATGTACGACACTACCAATACATCACCCACCTTGGCCTGCAAAGAAAAATTGCCGTCGATGTCGGTAATCGTACCGTTGGTCGTACCCTTTACCATGATATTTGCGCCGATAATCGGATCGGGCTCACCTTCCGCCATTACCACACCGGTAATAACGTCGGCTGAAACCGTCACCGCGGCAAATACCATTGCACAAAACAAGAGTAGTTTTTTCATGTAGAATTATGTTTTTGTGTTCGTGTATCAGATTTTTCTACAAAATTAAGAAATATTTCGAAATTTTGCAAACAAATCGTCACCTTTTATCTGATTTTCTGGAATTATTTTCATTTTTTAATCAAAACAGCACTTTTTCGCCTGTTATGGAGTAAAAAATTCCATCTTTTTGTATGTATATCCTGCCATCGCGCAGAAGTTTGCAGGCTGCACTTCCTGTATTCGGGTTTTGATTGCCGGAGTACTCACTGTCGGCAACTGTTTCCACGCCGGTTATTACTATCGGTTCGCAGCGCCCCGATCCATACACCTCAATCTCGTATAGCGATGAACCGTAGCCCGTGCTGCGCGTCTTGCACAGCAGTCTCAGGTATTGACCTTTGCTGCCTTCGGGCAGCGTGATTGTCTGTGTGCCGCCCTTGGCACCGGTGGCGGCATATACGGTCTCATAATCTATTGCATCACCGCTGAGCATTAGGTCGTAAGAGGTGGCATAAGCTGTCTCCCACACCAGCCGCACTTTCTCCAGCAGATAGCATGCGCCCAGATCGATCTCCACCCACTCATTATCCTTATGCGCCGATCCCCAACGCGTATCCATCTTGCCGTCGTTCACGCCCTCTGGCTTCGTGCCGGCGTTCTCGTATGAAGAGGCAATCACAGGTTTGTTCAGCGCCAGGTTCATTGATGTGTACGGCTGCACATGGATAGTGGCTGTAGCCTCACCGCCCAGGCAGGAGTAGGTCTGCGTAAAGTTGCCTTCCGCCTCGGCGAAATAGGTGTAGCGGCAGGTCTCTGCGGCAAATCCGAACTGGTTGACGGCACTCACTTCAAACTCCTGCAGATCGCCTACAGGCATTGTTACCTCGGCAGGCGTGATAGTTACGCCTGTTATCTTCTCGCCCTCGAGCACGACGAGGGTGAGGGTGGCTGTCACGCCTTGTACGGTGGCACTCACCAGCACCTCGCCTGCACCGGTTGTTGTCACGCGGCTATCTTGCAACTGTGCAGAACCTCTGACAATGGCGTATGTTGCCGTGCCGGCAATCACTTCGCCCTGCACGTTGTACGCCGTGGCGCTGAGTGTGGTGGATTGACCCTCGGTGAGCACAGTATCCGTGGCTGCCAGAGCAACGGCAAACACCTTGCTTGCATCGCCCTCAAGCGGACGTCCGTACGCCTCGATCTCGGACAGCGAGGTGCCGTACGTCGTGGCGCGCTCCACACCTGTCAGACGCAGATACCGGCCTCTGGACTCCATGTCCTGCGCCATGAGCAACTGAGCCAACTTCACGCGTTCCGTGCCGCCGGAAGAAGCAAGAGTGATCGTAGTCCAATCAATACCGTTTCGGGATAATCCCAGACTATACTTAGAGGCATACGCTGTTTCCCAGCGAAGAACAAGGTGGTCGATGTAACAGGTCTGCCCCAGATCGATGGTCACATACTCATTGTCCTTGTGCGTTGATCCCCAGCGGGTATCGAGTTTGCCGTCGTTCACGCCCTCAGGTTTCGTGCCGGCGTTCTCGTAACCGGAGGCTGTAACAGGTTTGCCCAGTGCCAGGTTAGGATAAGGCAAATCCCAAGCCAATTCATCCTTCACATCCGAAACGTGTTCGTCGGCTATGGTGGCAATCTCCTGCTTGCGCAAGCCGTCGGTAACAGTCAGACCGGGATTGACGGTCAGCGTTTTGTCCACGGCACCGAAGAAATGTACGGTGAGCGGAGCACCGGTTGTATTATAGACGGAATAGGTTGTATTGCCGGTCACCGGATCGGTGTATGCGCATGCAAGCGCGCAATCCGACAATATATCATAACGCTTCTCGCCCAAGCCTTTGTGGCTGTGCGCCAACCAATAGGTTATACCACCTGTATCAGGATTCTTGGCAAGGGGTTTGCCGGCTTTATCCAAACGGTCCCAGACGCGAGCGGCACTGTCCGGTTCGAACAGCGACAGGTAACTCAGGCATACGTTGCCCAAGCCCGATTCATCGCCCAAGCCGCCCGTGGCAGCCTCGTAGTCGCCCACCTCTTTGCCTTGGTACATCTGCGTATAATCCCAACGGGTGAAGTCAATATCTTCACAGAAGAAGTTCGTCAGTATCGGCGAAATGGGCAGCCATTGTATCGAGTGCATCCACACGGGGTCGCCCGAGAACCATGTCCACCAGCCTACGCCCTGCATGGTGAGGTTGCAGCAGTAGGGGTGCTTGTATTTCGTATAATCAATGTTCCTGCGCTTGCGGTCGAACCAATATTCTGCGGCAGCACGTGTCTCGAGCGTGTAGCCGAATATTCCGGCTTCAAGCATCTCTTGGTCACCTAATGCTGCGCCTAACATCCATACGCCGCCCCAACCTTGGATAGCCTCACTGGTTGACTCTTGGCCATTGCCGTTGCCGCCGTTGCCCATGCCGCCTGCGAACGAATGTCCGCAATACGGATCAAGGGTGCGGAACCAAGGCTCAAGCACCTCATTGCTTTCGACTTTTGAGTTTTGACTATCAATTCTTTCCCAGTTGGCATAATCGCGTGCCACCTCGCGAACGATAGCACCGTACTGCTCGCGGAAATCCGCGTCGAGCATGCACAGCACAGCCGAGGCATAGATGAAATAGCCGTAGTGAAAATGGTGGTCGTTGAACGTGTCACTGTCGTACGAGCAATCGAAGCCGACCAGTGCCCCCCAGCGGTTGTAGCGCGCAAAGTACCTGCGCAGTTCGCCCGGGGTGTAGGTGTACCAATCAACCAGGTTCTCCTTGAGCCGCTGCTTGGCGAGGCGGAACGTAGCCGTGTCCCCCATCTGCAGGGCAAAAGTCATGTAATGCATCATTTGCGTCAAGCCTTTGCCGCCCCAGTACGTATCACCGCCGAACGTGCCGCGTGCAGCATAATCGGCGTTGAGCGCCTGCATCCGGTCAGCAGAAAAACCTTCCGCCCACTCCAGAGGCTTCGGGAAGAACGGCAGAAAACCGTGCACCGTGTAGTTGAACGTGAAGTTGTTGCCCTCCAACACTTTCATCGTGCCTCGCGGCGAGAGGTATTCGCCGGTAAATGCCGGAGTGTCCGTATTGCCGTTAACCGTCACACGGTCGCAATATATGTGGTGTGGGAGAAAAGCAATCATCACAGGCGCAGCGGCAGGTGCGGCCTGCAAGTTGATATCTTCAGTCAGCACGCTGAACGTCGTACTGAGCGAAGCCTTGGCTGCGTTATACGAATAGTTGACCCGCGTGCTACGCGGCACACGTTGAGCGTATTGTGCTATCTTCTGTGCATCTATTCCCTGCGTGAGCATACCTACTGTTGTCCACTGGCGTCCGCCGGCTACGGTCTGCGCGACGGCATATCTGCCTAAAGCAGGGTTCGTGACGTTCACCTTCACGCCGCTCGCCTCGATCCAAACAATGGGCGAACCGTGTACACACGTTACCCGTACCCACGAATCGCCATCATGCATGATAAATGAAACCATGAAATCCGACCAGCTGTCCACCAGTGCTTCGGTGAATGCGGAGCGCTTGCCAGTAGCGGCATTAACGAACGAGGCGGTAAGCGGTTCAGGCCATTTCACCTCGCAGCCTGTTTCCTCCCAATGGTCGGGGTAGCCTATCGACAAACCCTGGTCGGTGGCTTCCACCCAGCCGGGGTACATCCATATCTTACCTGTCCACTGATTCACTAGTGCATGCGTCCACCAATCGTTGGAGGGCAGAGCGAGTGTACCGGGCTTGCTGCCGTCGGGCGAGCCCAGCCGCTGAAGCAGCGAGTCGGGCAAATACAGACGCCTATGCTCCATCTGATAAGCTTGAGTGCCACCGCGCTCGTCGGTGCGGCTGGCACTGAGCGGAGCGAACGACGCATACGAGCCACTACCCAAACGGATGGCTTGCTGGGCAGAAACAGACAGATAGGTAACGGCTAAAAGCGGTAGTAGAATGAGTAGTGTTTTTCGCATATCGAGTGAAATGGTGGAAATCCGGTGCAAAGTTACGTAAATAAATTTACATTTGCAAATCCATTCACCCGATAGTGAAATATTGTGAAAGTGTTTTTAGCGGAAATTAAGCGTTTGACGTAATTTTAGTGAGGTAGTCTTTGAGGTTAGCCTGCGGGTCGAGATCCATCTTGCAGCGCATGCGGTAGCGTAACATTTCCACGCCTCGGGTGGATAATCCGAGCATGGGGGCAATCTCCTTGGTGAGTAAACCCATGTGGATATATACGCACAGTTTGCGCTCCTGTTTGTTCATCCACGGATAGCGTTCGGTGAGTTGCTTGCAGAAGCCTGCGTTCACTTCGTCGAAGTTCTCCTCGAAGCGCTGCCAATCGATACTCTCGTCTCCGGCCTTGGAGGTGATATGCTGCTTGAGGTTGTTCAGGCGCTCCTCCACCTTCTTCAGATTATGCGTCTGCAAGTCGTGCAGACACTTGTCGAGTTGCTCGTGGGCAAATGCCAGATCTTCCTGCTTGATGGCTTCCTCGTGCATGATTCGCGTCAGCTCCTGACTCTTGGCTTGCAGCCGTGTCTGCGTACGGTCGTTCTCGAGTTGCAGGATACGCAGTTGCTGCTCATGCAGCGCTTTGCGCTTCGAGCGGTCGGCAATCACGTACAGCACGTAGGCTACTCCGCTCAGCCAAAGCAGAGTAAGTATGGCAAACAGGCAGTACGCCCACCAGGTCATGTACCAGGGCGGCAGAACAACGAACTGCCAGGAGCGTGTCACCTCGGCAGGCAGTGCATTCTCTGCAGCCGACAGACACTTAACCTGCAACGTATATCTTCCCTGCTCGAGCGACGAACACTCGTAGTACGCACGCGGGGTGAGCGGTGTGAACTCTTTGTCTCGCGGCAAGAGGCGGTAGGCGTACATCGTGTTACCTGCCGGCGTGCGGTCGATAGTGCAACTGAACCGCAATGCGTACACGTCGTACGGCAGCACGAACACCGTGGGGCTATCTTCCGTTGAGAGTTGAGCGTTGAGAGTTGAGGGTTGAGAGTTGAGAGTTGAGAGATGTTGAGCGTTGAGCGTTGAGAGACCGGCACTGGCTAAGGACTCGCCGTACACGGCTTTACCGTCGTGATTAACCATACTCACCTCGCGCAGATAGATGGTCGGCACGGACGGTTCGGACGGCTGACGGCTGACAACAGATGGCTGCAGCATACTATACCCCTGCAGCGTACCGATAATATAGCCGTCGGCTGTTTCGTAAATATTCTCGAACCCGCCAACGAAATCGGGGTTATTGCTATACAGCGGTTGCGCAGGCATATACGTCTCGCCCTGACGTATGCGGATATACAGGGTACCGTCAATGATAAAGAGGTTGTTACCGCGGCTGTCTTGCAGCATTTGTGCATAATAGGTCTCGCCTGCCAGGCAGTTGTTCATCAGGTTCTCGTCGTGCCGCAGCACGCCATCTGCACCTACCACTCGGCAGTAGTCAAGGCTGCTGATTACGATCTGCTCGCCCAGGCGGCTGATATTGATCCAATCATGCGCCTCGTTGTAGGGGTGAACCGACTGACTGTCAAACGTCTGTTCGTCTGCCCACTGCAGATGCACGAGTCCAGCTGTAGCCACCGCCCATACTGCACCTGTGGGATCGACCTGCCATCGGAACGCAGTATCGCCGAAGCCCTTGACGCGAGTTATCTGCCACTGACCGTTGGTCTTGTTCAGCACGCGAAAGCCCGAGTAAGTGCCGGCGAGCACGCGTCCGTCGGGCAGCGGTTGGACCTTCCAGAACCCTTCGTCGGTACAGAGCGGGATCACACGCGCACCGTTCACAACGAACAGTCCTCTGTTATGGCAGCAGAACACCGTGCCGCCTATCTCGCTCAGGCTCCATACCTGCCCCATACTGCCCTCCACGAGTTGCAGGGGTTTGCCGGTATCCGTCTTGACGTACAGAGCCTGGTTGGTGCCGTAATAGTAACGCGTTGTTGCACCTTGCTGCACGCGCAGGACGGCATAACCGGTGCCGAAGTTCGTCTGCTCGTCGCTGAAATATTGGCGCATGGAAGCCAGTTGCACATAATCTATACCCTGATCAAGCCCGACCCATAGGTTGTCGCGACTGTCGAATGCCATGGAGAGGATAGTATTGTTCTGCAGCCCTTCTTTGCGCGATACATAGCGGCTGATCTTTCCGTCAGTATTCACCACGGCTATGCCCTGCAGCACAGTACCCAAGGCTATGTGGTCGCCATGCACGGCAAACGTGTAGAGCTGGTTCTTGCGAATGAAAGCATCTGCCTCGGTGCGGAAGGGCGCGATACGCGTGCCGTCGTACTCGTACAGTCCACCCAGATCGGTGCCGATCAGCAAACGCTGTTCGTCCAGCGCCTGGATGCAACGCACCTCGTAGCCGCGGAGTATATCCGAGCCGTGAATACGGTTCATGCGTGTGCCGGTGAGCAGATACAAACCATCATCCGTGCCGACATAGATAGCACCTCCTACCTCTTCGGCACAGAACACGCGGCTGGCAGTAGATAGAGTACGCACATTCTTGAGCGAGATAGAGTCTGCATCGCTGTATTCAGCCACGATAATTCGGTGACGAGTGAAGATATACAGCTGCTGACCAATTACTTCAATATCCCACACCTCGCCGAAGTCGGGAGAAACATCTTCAGTCATGAGTGACGTATAGCGCATATCGCCCATTGGCGTAGGTGTGAAAACGCCGAAGTCGTTGGTTGCGCCTATGAAGATCGCCTTATCATCCAGTGCTGCTATGCTGCGCGGCAGGTTACCGTAATACATGCCATAGATACGCCATTGCGAGCCGTCGTACTCGAGTAAACCGTAGTTGTTAGCGGCATATAGCCAGCCGTTACGGGTGGTGAGGAGTTGCCAGTTCTGCGTGCCGGCAGAGTAGTCGGCTACGGAGAAATTGGTGACAGGTATATTCCATCCGGCGTATGTCACGGGTGACAGAGCAACCAGACAGATGAGCAGCAGATAGTGAAGTCGTTTCATAGCTTAGAGTGTAATTTTGTATGTTGAGTGTTAAGAGTTGAGAGTTGAGTGTTGATAGTTGAGAGTTGAGCGAATCGGGGACAAAGATACAAAAATTTTAGGATATTTGCAAATATTCTGCCTATAATTTGCATTTTTGGATAATTTTTTGTAACTTTGCACCGAAAACAGGGGAAGTTGAGCGTTGAGCGTTTAGCGAAGTTGAGAGTTTAACGGTTTAATAGTTTAACAGCATAACAAAACATGAACAGTATAGGTGATACCTTTGTTTTTACCTCGTTCGGCGAGAGTCACTCTGCGGCTATCGGCGGCGTGCTGGATGGCGTGCCGGCAGGTCTGCATATTAACTTCGACATGATCCGCGCGGCACTGTACCGCCGTGCCGGCAGAAAATCACTCAACGTAGGGGTCTCAGCGCGTGCATTGCGCGAGGCGGATGAGATCGAGTGGCTGAGCGGGGTGCTGGACGGAGTAACGCTCGGTACGCCTATCGCGTTCCTTATACGCAACCGTGACGCGCGTCCGGAGGATTATGAGGCGCTCAAGCACTCTTACCGTCCTGCGCACGCTGACAGCACATACGAGGCGAAGTACGGCATACGGGATTGGCGCGGCGGCGGCAGGGCTTCGGCACGTGAGACGGCTGCACGCGTAGTGGCAGGCAGCATTGCCGCACAGATGTTGGCGGAGCGAGGGATAACAATCAAGGCGCACCTCGTGCAGGTTGGCGGAGAGACCAACGCCGAACGGTTCAACGAGGTTATACGCCGCTATCAAACCGAAGGTGACAGCATAGGTGGGATCATTCGCTGTGAGGTGACAGGTCTGCCGGCAGGGTTAGGCGAGCCTATCTTCGACAAAATGCAGGCGCACCTGGCGTATGCAATCATGAGTATCAATGCCTGCAAGGGTTTTGATTACGGCAGCGGCTTTGCGGGCGTGAGCGCCCCCGGGGCGGTAGCCAACAGGCAGAGCGGCGGACTGCTCGGAGGGATAACAGACGGCACAACGCTATCTTTCCGCTGCGTGTTCAAGCCTACGCCCACTACGCCGAAAGCACTGAAACAGATGCAAAATGAAGCCTCCCCCCTCCCCCTCCCTAAAGGGAGTGGTGAAGATATCAGTGGCAAGCTGACGGTCGGGCGGCACGATGCATGCGTGGCGGTGCGTGCCGTGCCGGTGGTGGAAGCTATGACAGCTCTCGTGATAGCGAACTTCATCAGCCTGGCGTGAAGCAGTACCGGGCTATGACTCTCCTTTAGTAAAGCAAAAAATATGCATCTCTTCGATAATGGATCGATGTTGGCTCGATAATGGCCCGATGGAACGGAACGAAATTCGTGCTGTTCGATCGGGGTTTTGTCGGGGTTTTATCGAACTTTCGCCGAGGTTTTTAGCGAAAAAGCAGACAAGTGGAAAAGTGCAACGTAAAGTGCACAGAATTTGCGGAATCTCTTGCATTTAGCCGTGTTTTTTATAATTTATTTGCATATTTTAAGAAAATTTCGTATCTTTGCATTGGTATTTGCTGGTGGCGTGCAGTCCGCTGATATTCAACAACGAAGTGATTGCTATACCCGCTATCATCTACGCGCTAATGATGAACCTGATCCTGCTCGCATACGTGGGCATAACCAAACTGCAGAAGCCATGAACCCCGACCTGCGACATTACATCGAGCAGACTATCCTGCCTCAGTACGATACTTTTGATGGAGGTCACCGGCGCGACCATGCGCTGACAGTGATCGATGAGAGTCTGAAACTTGCGCAGCAGTACAACGCCGACGAGCAGATGGCATACACCATAGCCGCCTACCACGACATAGGGCTGCGTATCGACCGAGAGTTGCATCATATACACTCCGGCGAGATTCTGATGGCAGACCGAACGCTCAGGCAATGGTTCACAGAGGAGCAGTTGCACGTAATGAAGGAAGCCGTGGAAGACCACCGTGCGAGCGGCAAGAACCCACCACGCACGATCTACGGTGCTATCGTGGCGGAAGCCGACAGGCAGATCGAGCCGCTGACAGTCATACACCGCACAATGGCATACAGCGCCAAACTCTACCCTGGCGGTGATTTCAACACCTTATACGAACGCAGCCTGGAACATCTGCTTGAGAAATATGCCGAAGGCGGCTACATGCGCCTGTGGCTGAACAGCGACCGCAACGTTCGCGGACTGAACGAACTGCGAGCTGTCATTCGCAACGAAGAGCACCTGCGCAGTTTATGCCGCGAGTGGTACGACTCGCAGGCTAAGCGTTAGCAGGTTTGAGGGATATACGGTTGCGTTCGCGGTCGATACTGAGGACCTCAACCGTCAGGTGCTGATGCAACGCGAGCGTCTTGCCGCGGAGTTGCGAGACGTGAATCAAACCGTCCTTATGAATACCCATATCCACAAACGCGCCGAAATTGCTGATGTTCGTAACTATACCCGGCAGACTCATGCCCTCCTGCAAGTCGTCGATTGAATGTACGGCTTCGGAAAAACGGAACTCCTCAATCTGGTTGCGCGGGTCGCGCGAGGGTTTATCCAATTCACGCCATATATCCTGCAAGGTAGGCAAGCCTACCTCCTCGCTGACAAAATCTTCCAGCCGAACTTCCCTACCTAACATTTTCGCCTGTTGCAGTCGTGCCGCCACGGCATATCGCTCGGGGTGCACGGCAGTGTTGTCGAGCGGGTTAGTACCACCGGCTATACGCAGGAAACCGGCACATTGCTCGAAAGTCTTCGCGCCCATCTTGGGCACATTGAGCAACGCACGTCGGTCGGGGAACGCGCCGTGCTCGGCGCGGTAATTGACAATATTCTGCGCCACCACCGGTCCCACGCCGGAGATATACGTCAGCAGGTGCTTGCTGGCAGTATTGACATCCACCCCAACATAGTTCACCACACTTTCTACCGTCTGGTCGAGGCTTCGCTTGAGTTCCGCCTGATCGACATCGTGCTGGTACTGTCCGACACCTATGCTCTTCGGGTCGATCTTCACCAGTTCAGCCAAGGGATCCATGAGCCGTCTGCCAATGCTCACCGCACCGCGGACGGTTACATCTTCTTCAGGAAACTCCTCACGCCCGATCTTCGATGCCGAATAGACGGAAGCACCGTTCTCGCTTACTACGAAAACGGGAATGTTTTCGTTAATTTGAAGATTTGAAGATTTCTGATTTGAAGATTGGAGTACTTCGCGGACAAACGCTTCGGTTTCGCGGCTGGCAGTGCCGTTGCCGATGGCAATAGCCTCTATACAATAATCGTGCAACGCCTTGAGCAGTATAGCTTCTGCCTCCGCACGTTTGTTGACCGGCGGGTGAGGACAGATAACCGCGTGATAGAGCAGGTCGCCTTGCGCAGACAGGCAAACGAGTTTGCAGCCCGTTCGGAAACCCGGATCGAGTGCCAGCACACGTTTCTGCCCCAGCGGATTCTCCAGCAACAGTTGGCGGAGGTTATCGGCAAACACGCGTATAGCCTCAGCGTCCGCCTTCTGCTTGGAAGAGGCTGCGCACTCCGTTTCTATTGCCGGCTTGAGCAGACGTTTGTAACTGTCCTCCATCGCCTGCTCGACCTCGTAGGCTGCGTTGGAGTTGTTATGCAGCCAGAGGCGTGCCAGTTTGTCGAGTGCTTTTTCCTGATCGCAACTTATATCCACACGCAGGAATCCTTCGGTCTCTGCCCTGCGAATAGCCAGCAGGCGGTGCGAACTGATACGTTTGAGCGGTTCATCGACCGCAAAATACTCGCGGTAATTAGCAGCCTCCTGTGCACGCTGCGCAGTAAGTTGCTTGATTTCCTTGGTGCGGATCATGGCTGTATATGCGAACTCGCGCCGCACGGCATTGCGTGAGCGTTCGTCCATGCTGATCTGTTCGGCAATGATATCCCGTGCGCCCTGCAGGGTTTCGTCAGGTTTGCCGTAACGTTGTGCCTCACGGCGGCAATCGGTTCGCGGATCTTGCTTGAGCAGCAGGTCCGCCAAAGGTTGCAAGCCCGCCTCACGCGCCTTGTCGGCACGTGTCTTGCGGTGAGGTTTGTAGGGCAGGTAGATATCCTCAAGTTCCACGCTATCCTCGCACTCATCGATACGCCGGCGCAGTTCGGGCGTGAGTTGTCCCTGCTCCTCAATAGTGGCGAGTACGGTCTGCTTGCGACGTTCAAGTTCCTCGAGTTTGGTGTTCTCCGCCTCAATGGCAGCAATCTGCAGTTCGTCGAGCGAGCCGGTGCGCTCCTTGCGGTAACGCGCAATAAACGGGATAGTGGCACCCTCGTGCAACAGACCAATAACGGCTTGCACCTGCTTCTCGCCCAAACCAAGGCGACGACTGATAACGGATGAGATATTCATTATGACAGTACGATAAGAAAATTTATAGACAAAGATAACTATTTTCGATGCAAAGATACAAAAAAACAATAATAAAAACAAATAATTTACCACAAATATAAAATATTTTGCAAAATATTTGTATAATTGAATATTTTTTCGTAATTTTGTAGTGAAAATGCAAAAGAGTAGCAAAATCACTCCTACAAAGTATGCAAATGCGCATTTTTCACATATGGCTACTGAGCCTTCTGTTGTCGCTTTGTCCGTTTGTTTCCGTACTGGCAGATGATCCCGAACCTAACAATTCGGACAATCCGTTGTTTCCTCCTGATCCCGGTGTGGTATATGTACCGCCAGTAGTGGTTATTATGGGCGACACGGTCAGTGCGTCCGACGATCCGACGAGTACGCCTACTGAGATTGACGTAACCGGTGACGGTTCGATTGTGTATAAAACAGAGGAAAACGTGCTCTCCCTCACATCTGCAACGGTGAAGGTAGGTGGCAGTATGATGGCAGCTATCAGTTATATGGGTTCGGACCCGCTGGTGATAGTGCTGTGCGACTCTTCAACGATCTTTGCGGATACCGTTATTGCATCGCAGGCGGATATCATCATTACAGGCGACGGAGTGCTGGTAGCCGAAGCAGTAGTACCAATCATTGGTACACCACAAGCGTCCATCCTCTTTGATTCCGTAACAATGTACGTGCGCTCGCTAAAAGCACCCGCTTCCGTGCGCAAGCGTATTCGCGGCATTAAACTTGTGGACGAGAACGGTGGTCCTGCTCTGTCAGGTTTTGCATCAGCGGACTTCAACAAGACCGGAGTAACCCCGCCGGCAGCCACATATGGCGCAGTGAACGTGAGCGAATCACCGGGCGCAGCGCCTGTTACGATCAATGCACTGTATGTCACCAACCAGCAAGGCGAGCCTGAGGTGCTGACCGAGTTCCAGCTGACTGCCATAGCCGACCAGTATAACGCAGTAGAGGCAACGAACGTCCGCCGCGAGATGGATACGACACAACCGATGTACAACCTGTTAGGATTACGTGTAGGCGCAGGATACCGAGGCATTGTTGTACAGCAGGGAGGGAAGTTCGTGATACAATAGTTGAGGACTGAAATACAAATAATTAAACGCCATAGTTTATGAAAAAGATTTTTACACTAACCGCTATTTGCGCGCTGCTGTTCAGCGCAAGTGTTACGGCTCAGGATTTCCCGAGTGATCCCGGTACACTGATGGTTGACCTGGAACTTATTGCCGCTGACATCTCGTCGGGCGACACGATTGCCAATCAAGCACCGGAAGGTTCAGGGGCGTATGCTTCCGGCACGACACTTACCATCACCGCCAAGACCATTCAAGGCTACACATTCGAAAAGTGGAGTGATGAAGTAACTGACACAATCCGTCAGATTACACTGACTGAGTCAATGTCGCTGACGGCATGGTACACGCACAACTCGTACTCTATCCTATTCAAGAACGACAATGGCGAGACTCTAAGCGAAGACAACTACTTCTACGGAGATGAAGTTACCGTACCTGAGACACCAGTGAAAGATGCTACGGACGAATTCACGTACACCTTTATCGGTTGGAATCCACAGGTAGGTCCTGTTACCGGTCCGCAGACATATATTGCAGTGTGGGATACCACGACGAACCATTACCATGTAACGTTCTTCGATTGGGACGGCAAGACTGTCCTGTATGCCGATACAGTGGCGTATGGCACGCTGCCAGAGTACAAAGGCGATACACCTACTCGCGATACAACCGAGGGCACTGTATATACATGGAGCGGTTGGTATCCCGAGATTCATGCTGTAACCAAGGGCGAGAACAACTATACAGCCACCTACACTGAAAAGTTGCTGGAGTTTGAACTAACGATTGTATATGACAAGGATACAACCATACAAACTATTTCCTGGGGCGAAGAGATTGAGTTGAACGCTAAGGACAACACAGACAGACACTTCGTACAGTGGCAAGACGGATTAGTAGAGAACCCGCGTAACGTAACGATCGTCAGCGATACGACGTTCGTTGCCGAGTATGCCGATTCGTACGTCAACATTGCCGTAGCCGCTAACCAGTGGACATTCTTCTGCCTGCCGCAGCTCATGATTGCAGACGGCTGGAACGCAGATATGCTCGTAACAAGCGACCTGGCAGGTGTAGCATGGGGTACATACAACGGCGCTGTTCGTGCCGAGGCCCGTTCGGGTTGGGAGACACCCGAGATGTTCAATGCATTGCAGGGATATATCATTTACAGCACCAAGGCCGGTAACCTGCGTCTGAACGTCTATGCCGAGAACCTGATGAAGGAGGCAATGACCGTTCCGCTGGAAACCTACGAAGCCGAGCACGCGCAGAACGCCAACTGGAACTTTATCGGTAACCCGTACAACACTGAACTGTCCGCAGCAGCCATTACGGTTAAAGGTCTGACCGATGCATCGGCAACGATCTGGAACGGTACAGGTTATACCAACGAGTTGCTGAGCAGCCAGAATCTGACGTTCCAACCGCTGCAGGCATTCTTTATCCAGACTAACGGCGAGGACTCCTTGTCGTTCAGCGGTGCCCAATCACCTGCTCCGGCACGTACTGCACAGGTTGAGGAGAACAGCCGCATTGATATCGAGGCAACCGCCGGAGGCTACACCGACAAGACCCGTGTAATCTTCCGCAGCAACTCGAGCTTGAAGTACGAGGCAGGTCGTGACGCATCGAAGTTCATGACAGCAACTGCTCCAGTACAGATGTACTTCCTGGATGTAGATAACGTACAATGCGCACAGATCGTTCGCCCTGCAGGCGAGGATGCAATGCGTCTGGGATACATGATTCGCACGGCAGGTGAGATGGAGCTCAACATGCCAGTATATGCTAAGGATTATGAGTTGTATGACGCTTTGACCGACCGCAGCTACAACCTGAGCGAGACGGTAAGCATCTACTCGGAGGCAGGAACATACAACAACCGTCTGTCATTGCGTCCGATCAAGCGCGTGCCGACCGCTGTTGACAACGCTGTAGCCGGCAGCACGACCACCAAGCTCATGCTGAACGGTCAGTTGTACATCGTACGCGACGGTAAGATATTCACCGTACAAGGCACACAAGCCAAGTAAGATATACGAGGCGACAAAAATGCGCGCTGCCCCGAATACGGGCAGCGCTTTTTTATAGCCTATCCCCTGCCCCTCCCTAAAGGGAAGGGAGATTGATAGCGTGAGAGAAGAGTGATAATAGACAATAGACAATAGACAATAGATAATAGACAATAGATAATAGAGGATAGAGGATAGACAGATAGATAAAAACAGTCAACCCCGCTGTTGGGCGGGGTTGATTGTTTTACGCGTGCGTACGCAAGCCTTATTATTTGAAGAACTCTTGTACTTTCTCGTTTTCTACGATTTCCTCCTGGAAGATGTAAGCACCGGTTTTTGGGCTTTTAACCATCTTAATGCACTTCGTGTGGTTACGTCCGGCGTTGCCGGTGTGAAGTGTTGCAACCGCTTTCTTTGCCATTGTTTAATCTCCTTTTAGTTTAGCACCAACACGGATTACTTAATCTCCTTGTGGATAGTGTAACGTTTCAGATACGGGTTATACTTCTTCAGCTCGAGGCGATCAGGAGTATTCTTACGGTTCTTGGTTGTGATGTAACGGCTCATGCCGGGAACACCGCTGTTTTTCTGCTCGGTGCACTCAAGAATAACTTGCACGCGGGCTTCTTTGTTTTTCTTTGCCATAACTGTAATCCTCCTAATTTACTCGTAAAGGTAACCCTTTTCGGCAGCTTGCTTAAGCGCAGCGTCCAAACCGATTTTGTTAATAGTACGCAGACCAGCTGCACTCACGTTCAGCTGAATCCAGCAATCCTGTTCTACCCAGTAGAACTTTCTGTGGAAGAGGTTCACATCGAAAGTGCGCTTAGTATGGCGCTTCGAGTGAGACACATTGCATCCACCCATGGCTTTCTTGCCGGTAATTTGACAAATCTTAGACATTTTATTATAAATTTTATATTTTTCCGTAGCCAAGCGTCCCGCATCTGGCGAGAGGCTAAAATCCCTAAAAATCAACTCATAATCGCGTAATGCGCGAAAAAATCGTACAAAGATACAAAAAAAAATTGATTCCTGCAAATATTTTCGCACTTTTTTTAAAAAAAAGTTCTATTTCTGTAATAAGTGCTTTGCAATTGTTAAAATATTGGATAATTTCTTGCAAATTGCAAAAATTTTTCGTAACTTTGTATGTTTTTGCGTGATTTGTGCGTCAGGCGGTTAGAAGAAAGAGGTGTTTACTAACGAAAACGGCTCGATAAACCCTCGACAATCCCTCGATATCCCCCCGATTTCCTGCACGTTTTTGCAGAAGACGAACAAATACGATTGTACAGGACACGAGCAAATACGCGTTTTAATAGAACACAAACGAATATACACAGAAAGAATGGATAAGAATACTTGGATTGGATTTTTGCTGATAGCAGCAATAATAGTCGGTTTCTCGATGTTGAACCGTCCGTCGAAAGAGGAGATGGCTGAGCGCCAGCGGATCAATGACAGCATTGCGCTGGTTCGCCAGATGGAGTGGGAAGCCGAACAGTTGTCGCAGCAGATCAGCGCTGAAGTTGCAGCGGCAAGCAGCGAGCAACAGGAAGGCAACGGTCAGTTGTCGGAAGAAGAGTTGAACGACCGTCTGCAGGCTACGTACGGAGATTTTGCTGTATCGGCACGCGGTACAGAAGATTTTGTAACATTAGAGAACGAGCGTGTACGCTTGACGTTCACCACTCGCGGCGGACGTCTGTACCGTGCGGAGTTGAAGGAGTACAAAGCCTACGGCGACACGATCAACGACCTGCACCTGTTCACAGGCGAGGAGTCGAACTTGGCGTTTACGCTGATCACGGCGAACAACCGCATCATATCGACACAGAACCTGTATTTTGAGCCGATAAAGAAAGACTCGGTGCTGACCATGCGTCTGAAGAGCACGAACGAAGAGGCGTATCTGGACTTCACGTACACGCTGCCCGCGAACGAGTACATGTTCGGGTTTGATATCGTACCGCACAACATGGAGCAGGTGCTGGCACAGAACGTGAGCACGATAGAGATGCAGTGGCATCAGTTGGTTCCGCAACAGGAGAAAGGCCGTAAGTTTGAGGAGCGCTATGCGCAGATGCAGTACATGGACATGAGCGGCGATGTAAGCGACCTGTCGGAGCAAAAGAGTGCGCGCAAGAAAGAAGCCGGTCGTCTGCGCTGGATAGCGTACAAAGACCAGTTCTTCTCGACTGTACTGATCAGCGAGGACGGATTCATTTCGTCGGAGTTGGAGTCAGAGCCGCAGAACAAATACTCGGGATATATCAAAGAGTACAACACGACCACGGCGTTGAACTTCGACCTGCGCGAGCCTATTCATCTGAGATACTACACCGGTCCGAACCACTACAACACCCTGAAGGCATACGATGAGGGAGTAGAAAAGAGCGAGAGGCTGAACCTGAAGTCACTCGTGCCGCTGGGTTGGAAGATTGTGTCGTGGGTGAACGTGATTCTGGTGATACCGATGTTTGACTTGTTCACCTCGTGGGGCTTGCACATAGGCTTGATTATTTTGCTAATGACTATTGTTATCAAGCTGATTATCCTGCCGTTCGTATTCAAGAGCTATCAGTCCACCGCCAAGATGCGCGTGCTGAAGCCACAGATTGACGAGATCAATGCGAAGTTCCCGCCGGAGAAGATGCAAGAGCGCCAGCAAGCAACAATGGCGTTGTACCAAAGAGCCGGCGTGAGTCCGATGAGCGGCTGCCTGCCAATGCTGCTGCAGATGCCTGTTGTGATGGCGATGTTCTGGTTCTTCCCGACCGCTATTGAGTTGCGCGGCAAATCGTTCTTGTGGGCGGACGACTTGTCAACCTACGATTCGATTATCTCGTGGAGCACACCGATTTGGGGAATAGGCGATCACCTGTCGTTGTTCTGTATATTGTTTACAATAGTAAACGTGGCGTACACGTACATCACGATGCAGACTCAGGCGAGCGGCAATGATCCGTCGCAGAAAATGATGAAATGGATGATGTACCTTATGCCGGTTATGTTCTTCTTCATTTTCAACGACTACGCAGCGGGATTGAGTTACTACTACCTGCTGGCATTGTTCTTCTCGATCCTGCAAACGATGATCTTCCGTTGGACGACCGACGACAAGAAGATTCTTGCCGAGATGGAAGCCAACGCCAAGAAGAAAGCCAATGCGAAACCTCGTTCGGGTTTGGCTGAACGTCTGGCAAAGATGCAACAGGAGCAGTTGCGTCAAGCTCGTGAGAACGCCAAGGCACAAGCGAAGAAGAGATGAGGGGTGAGAGTTGAGTGTTGAGAGTTGAGGGTTGAGAGTTGAGTGTTGAGTGTTGAGTGATTAGAGAAAAGTGGACGAAGAAAAACTCATATTACGGTCGTTTGGTAGCGGAAGTAGCGGTAACTGTTACTACTTCGGCACGACAGAGCGCGGTATTCTAATAGATGCCGGTATCTCTGCGCGTACCATACACAAGTACCTGAAAGAGATGGGGTTGGAATTCAAGAACATCATGGGTGTACTTGTCACTCACGATCATGCTGACCACATTCGCGCCGTAGGTACACTGGGTGAGCGCGTGCATCTGCCGATATACGCCACTCCGCTGATTCACGAGGGTATAGACCACAACTACGGCGTGACACAGAAGCTTCGCTCCGGCAGGCGTTATTTCACCAAAGGTGAGCCGTGGCAACTGGGTGAAATGACTATCAACACGTTCGGCATCTCACACGACTCGACAGAGTGTGTAGGGTATGTGATAGACTATATGCACCAGCGGTTCATGATCGCTACCGACTGCGGTGAGCCTAATGCCGAGATGGAAGAATATCTGCGCACCGCCAACCATATTATCATTGAGGCGAACCACGATGAGCAGTTGCTGCTGAACGGTCCGTACCCGACGTATCTGAAGCAACGTATCCTGTCTTCGCGTGGTCACCAATCGAATGTGACTTGCGGTGAACTGCTGGAGAGGAACTATCATTACGGCATGAAGAACGTATTCCTGTGCCATCTGAGCCAGGAGAACAACGACCCGAAAGTGGCATACGACACGGTGAGTGATCATCTGATGGAGATTGGTGTTGTGCCCGGACGAGATATCAATCTATGTGTGCTGGAGCGCACGTCGCCAAGTGCGATTTTTGAGCTGAGTGTATAATAATAGACCGCAGCCGAGCTGCTGACAGAAGACAGACCGCACCTGAAGGTGCTGACAGAAGATAGACCGCACCTGAAGGTGCTGATAGAAGATAGACTGCAACTAAAGGTGCTGATAGAAGATAGATTGCAACTGAAGGTGCTGATAGAAGACAGACCGCAACTAAAGGTGCTGACAGAAGACAGACCGCACCTGAAGGTGCTGATAGAAGACAGACCGCACCTGAAGGTGCTGACAGAAGACAGACCGCAACTGAAGGTGCTGACAGAAGATTGACCGCACCTGAAGGTGCTGATAGAAGATAGATTGCATGAAACGATTAGTCATTATCCCAACCTACAACGAGAAAGAGAATATCGAAGCCATCATAAAGGCGGTGTTCGGTTTGCCTGTGGAGTTTCACGTACTGGTGATAGACGACGGTTCGCCTGACGGCACGGCCGCTATTGTCAAACGAATGATAGGCGAGCAGAAGGCAGAACGGTTGTTCATCGTAGAGCGCCAAGGCAAGTTAGGTCTGGGTACAGCGTATATAGCAGGCTTCAAGTGGGCAATTGCGCACGAGTACGACTACATCTTCGAGATGGATGCAGACTTCTCGCACAACCCCAATGATTTGGTCAAACTATACGAGGCGCTGAGCGAAGGCGGTGCAGATGTAGCCATCGGCAGCCGTTATGTAACAGGCGTTAATGTTGTTAACTGGCCTATGGGACGCGTGCTGATGTCATACTTTGCATCTAAATATGTTCGCACGGTGCTCGGCATAGATGTACACGACACAACAGCCGGATTCGTAGGGTACAAGCGCGAGGTACTGGAGACAATAGAACTGGACAAGATCCGCTTCAAGGGTTACGCCTTCCAGATTGAGATGAAGTTCACTGCTATACAATGCGGATTTACGGTAAAAGAAGTACCTATCATCTTCGTCAATCGCGTGTTAGGTACGAGCAAGATGTCAGGCGGTATATTCTCGGAGGCATTGTTAGGCGTAGTACGGCTGAAAGTGTCTTCGTGGTTCAGGAAATACCCTAAGAGAGTTGAGGGTTGAGAGTTGAGAGCTGAGTGTTGAGGGTTGAGAGTTGAGTGTTGAGAGTTGAGAGTTACTAAGTTTATATTTTTTTGTGTAGGTCTGCTGTGCATGGTATCGTGCGGCAGGCGGTCTGCGTCGTGTGAAGACGAGGCAGAAGAGCAGGCGGCTGTTGAAAATGTTGAGCCGCGTTACGTGTACGGCATTGCAGCAGATGATTATACCATAGATACGTGTCGCGTGCACGCGGGCGAAACACTGTCAGGCATACTGGGTCGCCATGGCCTGAGCAGCAAGCAATGGTGTGCGATGCAACCGCTACTCAAGCAGCACCCCGAACTGTCGGCTATACGCGAGGGCGGGCGATATTACGCGTTCCGCAACGATACTGCACTGTGCTATTACGCGTACAAGATCAGCCGCAGAGAGACGGTCATTGCCTCGCTACAGGACAGCCTGTATGTGTGGCGCGACACATTGCCTATGCGTATAGATAGCAAGAAAGCGGAGTTCACTATCACCTCCTCACTATGGCAGGCTATCAGCAGTCAGGATCTGCCGGTGGAGTTGGCGTTGGAGTTGTCGGAGATTTATGCATGGACGATTAACTTCTTTGCCCTGCAGCAAGGCGACAGCGTGCGTGTGCTGTACGACGAGCAGTACATTGATACCACACGCGTAGGTATAGGCAGGATATATGCGGCACATTTCTATCACGGCAAGCGCTGGTTGCCGGCATACTACGCTGATTCGGCAAAATTGAGTCCGTATCTGGCAGAGCCGATTCCTGCAACGAAGATAAACAACTACTACGACGAGCAAGGCAACAGTCTGAGGAAGACTTTTCTGAAAGCGCCGCTGAACTACAAGCGCATATCCTCGCACTTCAGTTACGCGCGCAAGCACCCTGTATATCACGTTGTTCGTCCGCATACGGGCGTTGATTATGCTGCGCCTGCAGGTACTCCGGTGGTGGCATTGGGTGATGGCGTAGTGGCGTTCCGCGCCTACAAAGGCGGTGGCGGCAATACCATCAAGATTCGCCACAACAGCACGTATGAGACAGCCTATCTGCATCTGTCGAAGTACGCCAAAGGGCTGAAGGTCGGTCAGTACGTCAAGCAAGGCGATGTAATCGGCTACGTGGGTTCGACAGGCGCAAGTACGGGTCCGCATCTGGACTTCCGCGTATGGAAGAACGGCACACCGGTTAATCCGCTGACACTGGAGTCGCCATCCGCCGAACCTGTACCGGCAGAACTGAAACAGGCGTACGACAGTCTGGCGAGGGAGTATAGCAGAATACTATTAGACGACCAGACTGCCAGATAATTAGATAATTATAAAACACTACATATATGTTATTCTACGAAATCAAAGTTCATTACAGCCGTCAGACCGGCGAAGATAATCCGGGTAAGGTGAAAGAGACCTACCTGGTAGAAGGATTCACGTGCGCTGATGTAGAAGAGCGCGTGATGGAAGAAATCAAGCCATTTGTGTTCCAAGGTGACTGCGAGGTGCCGAGTTGCAAGAAAGTGCAATACTACGACCTTATCCCTGCAGCCAACGGCGAATATTGGTACAAGGCACGTGTGGAACTTATCACCGTTGAAAACGAAAAAGAGACACGCAAAGCCGTAAGCATCCTCGTTCAGGCAGACACGATGCTTGACGCATTGCACACGCTCAAGCAGCACTTGGCATCGCTGGACTGCGAAGTAATAGGTCTCGCCAAATCACCGGTAGTAGATGTAATCAGAGCTACAGCATGAAAAAGATAATATTAACAGGTGACCGTCCGACAGGCAAGTTGCATATCGGGCATTATGTAGGTTCGCTGCGCAGGCGCGTAGAGTTGCAGAACACGGGAGAGTTCGACAAGATTTATATCATGATAGCCGATGCGCAGGCATTGACGGACAATGCCGACAACCCCGGTAAGATTCGTGAGAACATATTGAATGTAGCCTTGGACTACCTTGCCGCGGGATTGGATCCGGAGAAAGTGACCATCTTTATCCAGAGCGGTGTGCCGCAGTTGGCAGAGTTAGCGTTCTACTACATGAATCTGGTGAGCGTGAGCCGCGTACAGCGCAATCCGACCGTAAAGACCGAGATCAAGATGCGTAACTTTGAGGCGAATATTCCTCTGGGATTTTTCTGCTATCCTGTATCACAGGCAGCAGACATCACATTGTTCCACGGGACGGTTGTGCCGGTAGGCGAGGATCAAAAACCGATGATCGAGCTGACCAACGAACTGGTGCGGAGGTTTAACAGCGTATATGGCGAGGTGTTCGATGAAGCGCAGATCCTGCTGCCGGACAACGCCGTATGTATGCGTCTGCCGGGCACAGACGGCAAGGCAAAGATGAGCAAGAGTCTGGGCAACTGCATCTACCTGAGCGATCCTGCAGAGGTGGTTGAGCAAAAAGTGAAGAGTATGTACACCGACCCCACTCACCTGAAAGTGAGCGATCCGGGGCACTTGGAGGGTAATGCGGTGTTCACATATCTGGATGCGTTCTGCAAAGACGAGCATTTTGCAAAGTACCTGCCTGAATATCAGAATCTGCAGGAGTTGAAAGACCACTACACCCGTGGCGGTCTGGGAGATATGAAGTGCAAGATGTTCCTGCTGAAGATTATGCAAGAGATGCTTGAGCCTATCCGTCAACGCCGCGCCGAGTGGGAGCAACGTTTGCCGGAAGTTCGCGAGATCCTGCGCCGCGGCACCGAAGAAGCTTGTCGCGCCGGAGAGCAAACGATGCAAGAGGTTCGCAAGGCAATGCGCATCGATTACTTTGACAGCGAGTTAACGCTGTAGAAAGCATAAAACGATAATCGCAGAAGTGTACTACTCCACCCTTTGTCCGGTGAGCGTGTAACGACAGCCACCACGCTGGATAAGGAGTTGGCCATTGGAAATCAGCATTCTTGGATTGTCGGAAGGTAGTTGTGACGAGTCGGTGAATACCGGCTCGTTGCTTGTTAACGGAGTAGGATCACCCTCTCCCCACTGCGAATACAGCCAATCGATACGCCAGTTCATACGATCGAGAAAATCCTGCTTGCGGTTGTTCATATCACCGTTGTTGCACACGTTGGTGTTACGCCAACGCTCGGCGTCCCTTTTGGCCGCAGTGGAAACAGCGTTGACGAAAGAGTTGATGTCAGCCAAGACCTTGTTATGCCCCTGTTGGCGGTAGATATACCACAGTTTCATCAAGCGCTCGTTGAACTGTTCGTTCTTGCAGAGTTGTTCAGTCCATATTTGCGAGAACGTAGGTCCGTCGTAGATGAAACGTTCCTGGTGGCGGCCGTAGGCATTACCGAAATCCCAAACGGGACCGAAGTGCCAGCGCGGGAAGACTTTTTGTCCGCGGGTATCGATAGAATCACGGTCCTTGTACAGGAAGCAACTGCCGTGGTACGATTCGCAATCTTCCATAATCTCCTGCACCAGATAGTAACGCGCTGCATCGGTAAGGTCGAGTATATCCTGAAGATCGGCTCCTGTTGCCAAAGGGAGATCGTAGATGGCGTCGTTGAGTTGGTTGAGTTGGTTGGTGATATAGTTGCGCTGCCGGGTTGAGAGATCCTCAGGCGAGTGAGGTGTGATCATCACACTTTCGCCGTTATGTTCCTTAAACACTATATTACCATCGGACGAATAGTTGTCGATCTCGACCAGCCATCCGCCGGTGATAAGATCGGCATTGGTTTCGCCATCCTGCTGCTCTTGAATATTGACGCGATCGTTGTCGATACGAATGGTTTCGGTGACGAAATACAAGCCTTTGTAATCGCCATTGAGCATGAGTTCAACAGGTACCTGATTCGGTGTATAAGGCAAACCGATATGCCTGGAAAGAGCGTAGCCGACCGTATTCTTGAGAAAGCCGAGACAGTCGTCGGCTCCAGCCATCAATGCCCAGTGCTTGCTCTTGTGCATGCCAAGGAGTTTTTGTCCCTGTCCTTGTGCAAAAACGATTTTATAGGGTTTCTTGTCGAATCCCGTCCATGTCCAGTTGCCTCTGCCACGAATGGTAAGAGGGATCTGGTTGGACGCACTCCCGAGAGCCTGATAATCGCCATAGGCGGTGACATACATAGTGGCTTCGACGGGTGTCTCACGTGAAACGTCCTGTTTGTTTTTGGTGGTGATATACATCACAGGCAGCGTGCCGGAAGGAGAAACAGCAAACAATCCGGCAGTACAAGCCAACAAGAATAGGGATAGTACGGAACGACGCATTAGCATATTTATTAGTTAATCATTATAAGCATTTGACCTCGAGTAAAGTCTAGGATTAGCCCGATAAAGGTCCGATAAAAGTTCGATAAACCCTCGATAAACCCTCGATAATCCCCCGATGGAACGGAACGTTTTTTGTTTACTCTTCGCCCAAGAGATCGGGTCGTCTTTCGCGGGTGTGTTGGAGCGACAGCTCGTAGAGCCATTCGTCGATCTTAGCCTGGTGTCCGGAAAGTAGAATATCGGGCACGCGCCAGCCTTTGTACTCTGCGGGACGCGTATAGACGCCAGCCTCCAGCAAGCCGTCCTGGAAAGAATCGGAGAGGGCGGAAGTCTCGTCGCCAAGGGCGCCCGGTAGCAGACGAACGATAGCGTCGGTCATAATAGCCGCAGGCATTTCGCCACCGGTGAGTACGAAATCACCGATGGTATATTCCTTGGTGATCAGGTGGTCACGTACACGCTGATCAACACCTTTGTAGTGTCCGCAAAGGATGATCAGGTTCTGCTTGAGAGAGAGTTGGTTGGCGACTTGCTGGTTGAAGCGTTCGCCATCGGGAGCGGTGAAGATGATCTCGTCGTACTGCCGCTCGGATGTCAGTTTGGTGATGAGTCGGTCGATAGGTTCGATCTGCAGAACCATTCCCGCACCGAAGCCGAACGCATAATCATCGACCTTTCGATGTTTGTCGAGGGTGTAGTCACGCAGGTTGTGGACATAAATCTCGCACAGACCTTTGTCCTTGGCACGCTGCACGATGGAGTGATTGAGCGGCGAATCAAGGAGTTCAGGACAACAAGTTATGATATCTATTCGTAGCATAGTTTTTGTTCGATCAGCCAAATTTGGCTGATATATTTAAGGTACAGGATCATAGCCGGAGCCCCCCCAAGGGTTGCAGCGAAGTATGCGTTTGATACCAAGCCATCCTCCCTTGAAAATGCCGTACTTCATAACCGCCTCGACCATATATTGGCTGCAGGTAGGCGTATAACGGCAGGAGGGCGGTGTGAAGGGCGAGATGCACGTTCTGTAGAAGTACACCGGCAAAAGGAATATGTGGCGGATAATAGTACGCATGGGTGTAATGATCAGCCAAACTTGGCTGATGTATTGACCGGTGGTGTTACACTGTCTGATGTATGGGTAGAGGCTATTATTTTGGCTATGAGTTTGCTCATGGCACGTTCGATCTGCGCATAATCGGGCAGTTCTTTGTCCATGTTATAAATAGCGATGTGCAACGCCTCTCCCTGCTCCTCCAGTTGCTTTAGCGGTTGGCAGTTGAGTCTGTATGCTTCGCGCATAAGCCTGCGCAGGCGGTTACGATCCACCGCGTGCTTGTGGAGCGACTTGGGCGCCCACACCATGACCTGCGTTTTTCCCTCCACAGACAAGACATGCGCACGCAAAGGCCAAGCGATAACACGTTTGCCCTTTGAACGTGCGGCAGCGATACGCATCTCGCCGCACAGACGCATGGATTTGGGGAAGGAGTTAGACACTATCAAAGGTTACAATGGTCACTGCGTGACGTTAATGAGTTAAAAGGGGTTTACTGTGTAAAACGTTACTATTCGCTTAAGTATGACTCGATGGCAGCGAGCAGTGAGGGGCAGCCGGGAGCAGGAGCTACACGGTTAACCGTATATCCTGCATCGGTGAGGGCTTGCGCCGCATTGGCACCAAAGCACACAAACGCCTTATCTTCCTGCTTGAAATTCGGGAAGTTACTGAGGAAAGCATTGACACCAGAAGCGGTGAAGAATGCTACAACATCGTAGTCAAAAGGCTTTTCCTTAGGCCAGGAATACGTCTGCTGGCGGAACATAACCACGGGTTTGACCATGACCTTGTGCTCGGCAAACATATTGATGAGTTCATCGCTATAATTCTCGCCAACAACCATCATATATTTCTCCTGCGGGCGGCGGTTCATAGCCGGCAGAACATCTTCGAATGAGTTGTGCGTGCCGAAGAATATTCTTCGTTTGCGGAACTCAATATACTTTTGCAAATAGTTGCCTACCGCCTCGCTGATGCAGTAGTAGTGCATTGTTTCCGGCACAGCGACATGCAGATCTTCACACATGTGGAAGAAATGATCGGCACTGGTTTTTGAGTTGAGTATAACCGCGGTATAATCCAAGATATTTACATGTTGGGCACGGAACTCTCTTGCTGACAACCTCTCCAATTGTACCAACGGTTGAAAATCGACACGTACGTCGTGGTGATGTTCCAACAAGTCGTAGGGGTTGTGTTCACCTGCAGGACGAACCTGAGTGATTAGGATCTTTTTTGTCATTATATTGAAGTTGCTATTAAATTCTCACATTAAATACATGGCATACACCTGTCTTCCTGCCTCGTAGAGCAGCAAGATCGGCAACAGTTCTGCAGTAAGCAGAAAGATAAGTACTCCCAACAATTCCTGCACAGAGGCGTTGAACAGACGTATCCATTGTGCGATAAGAATAAGGATGTACGCGCCAATCAGTACAGCCAGCAGCGTTATCCACCAGGCGTTGGGGGCAGTGTATGCCATGAACATTACTATGATCAACGCCAAATAAGTCATGAGTGATCGCAGCGAGAAGTAACGCACATACGCCAGACTTGCGCGTCTGCCGAGGCGGAAGGTGTACTGCATAAGCAACGCTATGACCACTCGTGCGAGATCGATGAACACAGAAAAAACAATCAGTTGCTCAAAGAACTCCAAGCCATACATCGGCGAATCAACGAGGATTATATATACCGCCAATGCCGGCACCGAGGTATTAAAGAGCCATTGGGTGACCTGGGATCCTATACTTGGCACCTGATCAGCCGTGTTGCCGGCAAACTCAGCAAAACTATTGCTGACCACAGCGCGCAAGTACCGCGGTTGCATCATACAACTCAGCCATACGAGCACCACGAGCGCCAAGCATATCCAAGGCAGCCATGTGGCAGAAAGTGCGGCAGTAATATGTAATCCTTCGTACAACATTCGGCGGTCATTACACGGTTCGTGCTTGCTGGCGCATGTGTTCGCCCCACTCAGCCGCAGCATAGACAGCGCTGAGCACCTCTTCGGGCGAGTTGACCACGGTGAACATCCGATTGCGGTGCACGGGTTGCATAAAGTGTTCAGCCACCATTTTGTCCAAAGCTGCAATGACAGGATCAAAATATCCGTTGGTATTCACTATCACCACGGGTTTGCCATGCAGCCCGAGCTGTTTCCATGTAAGGCATTCGAAGAGTTCCTCCATCGTGCCTATCCCACCGGGTAGTGCTACCATAGCATCCACCATACGGGTGATTGCGGCCTTACGCTCGTGCATCGAAACGGTGACAATCGTCTGTGTGCTTCGCGGGTTGTTCCAACCCTGCTCCACCATAAAACGCGGTATAACACCGGTGATTGTGCCTCCTTCGGCAAGCACGCCTTCAGCCAAATGCTTCATGAGCCCTATTCCTCCGTCGCCATAAACGACCTCAACACCCTCTTGAGCAAGCAATTGCCCAAGACGATAGGCTGCGGTGTTATACACCTCAGGCACGCCATCGGAAGCAGAACAATATACGGCAATACGGTTGATCATATTCGGTTGTTTGACAATAAGGACTGCAAAGTTACGAAAAATAAATGATTTATGCAAATATTTGCAAGAAAATCAGAACAAAATATACCGTTTTTATAACAAAATCTGAGTACACATTGAATCTATACGGACATATATTGGCAGCCTATAGTATCTATCTATATCAATAAACACCCCCTAAGGAATATATAACAACCACTAACGCCCGGATATCTGAACACAGCGTTCGAAAAACCGAATGCCATGGCAGAAATGGCAAAAGTGGCAGAAGCGGCAGAAGGTGTAATAAAGGTGGCGCATCCTGAGATGCGCCACCGGTTATCGGAGTTGCCTGCATCGGATGAAGCAAGCTATCCAAAAGTTATTGATTAACGCACGAATTTCTCGCCGTTGCGGATAACAACGCCCTTGTAGTCCTCGCTAACCTCCTGACCAAGAACATTGTAGAACTTGTTGTCGTTCATGATGTGAACATTCTCAACACTCGAACCAGCTTCCTGCTTAACAACGATGGAGACAGGCAAGCCAAGAGCGTCAATAGTGATTTCACCTTCGCGTGCCTCGGCAGTATTCGTAACGGTAACTTTTACCTTGTTGGTGTAGAGGTGTTCTTGATAAGTCTCTCCTTCCTCAACAAATTCTTCGTAGTCCGTAACTACCTCAACATCAATCCAGTCATCAGCATCAATACTCAAGTCCTCGTCCCATACGTTAGATGCTACAGTAAATTCTTTTTCGGTTTCCCCTGCAGCAAATTCAAGTACTTCAGGCGCCTCAAATACAGGCATCAATGCATACAAGTTGACCAACAGGTTGCTCGGAGATTTCCACAACTGGGTAAGTTTGCCACTACCAATCAGATAAGTATCGCCGGTGATTTCTGTAAAGTAATCCGTGATGAAACCAAAATTGGCTGTGCCATCATTGAATTGATCAAAAGCAACAACAAAATCACCGCTAACAACAGTAGGCACAACAGTCTCTGCACCGGTAATCGGATCTATATCTGTGAAGTTGAAATTGAGGATACCATACCAAGACGATGGAGATTTATTTGCACCAACATAGTCATCGGTATTTGCGATAGCAGTAGCAATCGGATTTGCAAAATCAATACCCTGCTCAGTCAAAGGATAGATAGACGCGCGTACATGGTCGGTTTCAGCGGGGAACATACCAGCTACGCCACCCTCACCTGCAGTATAAACGCCTGCAGAAATATGGTCAATGTACATCGTGCCGGGGTTGGTATACGGGATAAGGATAGTATCGAAACGAATACCTGTTGGATGCACCATGTTGGTACCATAAGAATATGTACCTACGCTACCACCACCGACAAAAGTCCAGTCTGAGCCATAGGTATCTTTACCACGATCATCTACCTTAAGTTCGGTGTACATAGCGCACTTGGTGAGGGGCTTGAGGTAAGCAGGTGCAGTGAGAAGATAGTTTGTAAATCCGTGTTGTGCATACTTTGAAGTATAGTATGCACCAAATTGGTAATCAACAAATGCATATTGCGTAGTATCGGATGTCGGAAGAGTCGCTGTTTTCATAAGAGGTAACGGTTGCTGTTGTCCCAAACCGGCAATCTTAACAGTAAGAGCAGTATCAGTAGCTACGAGCTCATCATTGATATACCATGTACTTGTAAGTCCGATATAGTTGTAGAATGTAACTTCCTCACAATACGGAGTAATGATACTTGCCTCATTGACATAGTCAATACCACTTGAAGGAGTTCCGCAGTTGTATGTACCGGGAACAACGTACGGAAGAACAATAGTATCTGTTACTACTTCAGCCAAGCTGTTCTGCAACTGATTGGCGCTTACAACGCCTTCAGGAAGAATACTCGACTTAGTTTCAACCATCTGAATGGAAGGAACAAATACCTTTTCAGAACCCGTCTTAACGAGTTTCTCGTTCACGCCGGCAAACATTGCAATCGAAGCAACGAGCGAGCATGCCAAAAGTGTAATCTTTTTCATACATTAAAAATTAATAATTAAACGATTCTTACATAATCCAAATTATTATTGCCCCGAGCCAGTGAACTTCACCCACAACGCGGGATTTGAATTATCCGTTAACAAGAGGCCTACAGTTGGGTTCAATGCATCATTTCCCGATAATTTGAAATCCCCTTCCAGCCCCTTTAGCAAAGGTTCAATCGCAGGCAATGCAGCTAATACTTTCTGACTATTCTCATCATTCGGACCTGAGTAAGCAATTTTCACACGATCATTACTTCTTTGCATCGTATATAGATAATAGTACGTGGAAGCTTTTGTGCCACTGCCAATATAACTGAAGTTTAAGACAAAAGAACCATCTTGTGCGGAATAGAACTTCATCTCTGTTATACCGCCTTTTTTCTTGTTGTTGTACGTTTTCTTAATTTCTTCATCGGCAGTAGAGAACAATGTTTGGATAGTCGGACAAAGTTCCTTGATATCGATAGCCCAACCACATGCTACAATATTCATGTAGTCGAAGAAATATTTGCTCAATTCACCTGCGCCAATAGAAGAATTCGCGGCAGTTAACAACTCCGACCCCATACTATACCATACATCTTCATTGTCACGAATAGGGAAAGACAACTGCACACCAGAGCGATTAACTGCAAACGGATAGATTTCCAAATCTTCTGAGTTAAGGAGCTCCCCAGGCTCAATCAGGCTGAATACGCCCGTTTGTCCACCACTCAACAGATAAGTCTTATCACCGCTCACCCACGTAAGGAGATTATTGTTAGCAAAGAGACGTTTATTCACAGCTTCCACCTCGGCAAAATATGCTTCGGGTGCTATGCTCTCCGTTAGAGGATAGAGATAGCAGTAAGCACCGTGTTTTTTTCCTTTCAATTTGATATTATCGGCAGTTGCGTGCAGGATAAGGAACTCATAGTCACCCAACAAGCCATCGCCATCAGTCCCAGGGTCAGCCCATGCATGCAACACTTCGTTATACGTCTCAAAGGTGAGAATGGGTCCGTAATCATTCTTTACTTCCCAGGTGCTCTCATCCGTCATAATTTTGTTGCCGGTGGTTGCACTATTCTTAGCCGTCGCTGTAACTCGGCCGTTGGCATCGAATTTCACGATCATATTATATCCCCTCGACTCCGGATTAGCAAAGTACAGCATTTCCCATCCGTTTTCCGGTGCAGTCAATACCTTATTGGCATTCTCCAACGCAGCCAAGGCACGCTCAGCGGCAGACTGGTCAAATAAGCTCTCCTCGTCACGGCTACATGCAGCAAGCAACGTGGCAACTACTATGCCCAAACATATATATTTAACTTTCATAATCGTAACTATTTATTCAAAAATTCGAGGTTCATAATCTTTTCCCAATCCATATTAGCCTGCCGCAGTTGAACCTCTGCACGTAGTGCATCCAGGTCGAGATTCCACTTCTCGAGGAGCCACGTGCGGCAGATTTCAATCTTCTGTTCAAGAATCTTACGACCGTTCTTGCCGTCCTGTCCGGCTATAGTAAGCATCTTGTTGAGATCAGCATCGGACTTGACAATGTAGTTGGCAATAATCTCGACAAAGTCCTCACGCGCCTGACTACCTCCATAGGGTGAAGCAAAGCCCATTTGCCATGCTTCAGTATCGGAAGTATATTGCCATCCATCAGGGTTATAATCGGCAGAACTCAACTGCTCAAACTCCTTCGGATACGTCTTCTTCTGGTGAAGGATATGCGAGAACTCATGGTGCATGGTCTTGAAGATATACTCGTTGAGTTGTTCAATGTGGTCAGTCTCCATCAAATTGACCTTCATCAGCGTAATCTTGATTCCACCTTCAGCCAGACCGAGTTTCTCAGTACCCTGCGAGGCATTGATCATTGCAGAACCAATGAGCTGGATAATACGCGGTCCGTTCTCCTTGAGGAATCCTTCGGATGCGACCTCGTCATATACATCGTACCACAAATACAAAGCCAGGTGTGCGATTGTATCAGCCATACCAATGCTGACAGGCACAACATTGTAGTTGGGGTCCGTACCGTTATCATCAAGACGATAGCGGAAATCTACATTGTAAGGCACGGTGTAGTGTTCGTAAAGCCACTGATCGAACTCATACGTATATGAGTCGGTATCCTCTACGGGATCTATGAAGATAGAGTCTGTAAACTTGTCCTTCTCGCATGAAGCCAAGCCGAACAGTATCGTAGCAATAAACAGTATTTGATTAATCTTTTTCATAATCGTGCAATATTAGTCGTTACTTTCACGTGTTAACTGAGCAGCAAGAGTCTTTGACTCTATAAAACTTACCATGATAGGTTTGCCGTCTGTAATAGGACGTGCGAACGAACTACCACTAACGTTGTCACCAAGGATGACACGCGGGTTGGCAGACATTCCGGCACTGATAACCTCTTTTGGCAACTGAATAGCACGACGGTCGTCGTTCCAGACAAGCGTACGTACAGGATCAGTTCCCTGGCGGTGCGTAATCTCAATGCCATAACGCTTTAGGTCGTGCCAACGCAGGCCGGTGTGTATCGACTCCAGACGACGGAAATGCAATGCACAGCGCACGACAGCAAGTTGGTCTGCAGTTAATGTCCAACCCGGGCATATATCTTCGTTATGAAGAACAGGAGCCCAGTTCTTGTTGACATTAGGAGCATTGTAGAATGCTTTTATTTTGGCAAGAGTGAGATTAACATCGCCATTGGCAAGCGTATCCATTACACCCTGCACGTTATATCCCTGAGCCCAAAGACGCAGGTCATTGACCGCTCCGTCAATATCACTAAGTTGCGCCTTAGCCTCTGCACGGCAGAGCAAGGTTTCGTTGGTCGTGAAAGCACGTGTGACGCCATGGATAAAGCCATACCCGTTTACCTTATCTGTATATTCGAACAGGTAATAAAAAGATGCGAGCAATGAACCATATTCCTGTGCGGCAGACCAAACGGAGTATCCCGGGAAACGGCTTTTCCAGCAAGGTCCAGCACCACTGGTTGTGTAGTTACGTGCATCGCGGTTGAATTGATAGCGGCCATAAGTAGAGAATGCCGTGTAACTTGCCTGCGACATAGTCGTATAAATAAGCAGATTAGCCGGAGACTTGGCATCAATCCATGCATTCATCTCTGTCTGAATATCCGTGCACTCTACTTTGGCATACGTAGCATCGAACAACATGGCAAGCGTGGCATCGTCGTTGGTTGACAGCACATAATTTGCTTGCTCCACAACCTTGTCCCACTGACGGGTATAGAGATAGAAGCGCGCTGCAAACGCATGAGCGGCCTTGACATTGAAGTGGTAGCGAGGTACTACATAATACTCATCGCTCACTAATTTCAAGCCATCTTCAATATCCTTCTGGATGGCTGCATACGTTTCCGTTACGGTTCCGCGGTAATATACAGGCTTAACAGTAGTCTCAGGTTCGGTCATATAGTGAATACCGGAATCCAGACGACTTAGCGTTTCGTTCTTGTACGTTTGGCAGAATACGGTTGCCAGCAGGAAATGGTGATATGCACGGCTAAGCAGAGCTTCGCCCTTCTCTGCGTCCATATTCAATCCTTGCTTCTCAAGTTCCTCAATAGCCTTCAGAGCTTGGTTGCAGGCAGCAATCGCCGAATAGCAACCATCCCAGATATACTTTGGTGAATCCTGACTATCGCTACTTACAGCAGGCTGCCATGCAAAAATCTCATCGTACATCTTGTCAAGCGGCAGAAGCGCGTTGCAGTGGCCATACTCATCAGGGGAGTTGTTGTCAATGACATTATCCGAACTGAACTCGCAGATAGGACCTGCATTAGCACTCGTATATGCTGACACCAGCAACAGGCGCACTTTTTCTTTCGTATCGATTGATGCACGCATATCGGGGTTCTTGTCAAGGAAGTTACATCCTGACAACACTCCCGCCACAAGCACAATCACTGCGATTATATTGATATTCTTTTTCATAAATACTTCGTCTTTATCTGTTAGAATCCTAATTTAACGGTCAAAGTGAACTGACGTGGAACAGGTGAACTTACACCACCGGTGTTATAATATTCCGGATCACGGCCGTTCAACTTCTTGTCCGCATACGCAAGCCATAAGTTGGTTGCAGTAAGTTTTACGCCAAAACTTGACACGGCTTTCTGTCCCTCAAACACTTTCTTTGGCAGGTCATAACTAAGCGACAACTCTTTCAGGCGGATGAAATCACCTTTAGCCACACGCTCGGTTGAATAGTTGTATGCCGAGTAAGCCCAATAGAGATTATGAATATCCTGATACTGGCGCTTGGTAGCGATAGTCGGGATTGTTGTAACTGCCTCATCTCCAGGCACCATCCATCGGTTCTTCATCTCCTTCATGCTTGCAGTCAAGTCGCTATACTGGCTACTATATACGTAGCACAACGGATCCAGACGAAGGACATTACCGAAACTATACGTGAAGAATATGTTCAATTTCAGTCCTTTCCAACTGAAAGTGTTGCCAAAGGACCCCATTACTGTCGGCTCAACGGTACCTTCATACTTCAAGTAATCGGGAACGACCTCACCTTCGGACAACTGATCTTCAGCAGGCCAAAATGCCTGAAAGTCGAGTTCCTCGTAGTTGCCGGGACCTGCAATCATCGTGTGCTCCTTATCAATATAGAATGTAGGCAGACCTTCCTCCGTCAGTCCGGCAAACGGGAACGAGAACATTGCGCCAACAGGATAATCCTGCTTTCGACTCATCACTGAACCGGATACCAACTCATAAACCTGCGGACGTGAATCCAGTTTGGTAATCTTGTTTGTTGACCAGCCGAAAATAAGGTCAGTGGTCCACGTAAAGTCATGTGCCTTAACGTTTACCGTCGAAAGCGTGAACTCGCAACCGGTGGAACGCATCGTAGCATCGTTGGCATACTTGGTTACCTGTCCGCCAACACCCATTGTCTGAACCAGACCAATCAGGTCGTAGTTGTTACGGCGATACCAGTCAAACTCAAGGTTAATACGGTTGTCAACAAAGCCTAACTCTACTCCAATGTTTAACTCATGCTTCTTTTCATAAGTCAACTCGGAGTTCTCAAGATCGTCCAGCTGGATACCCGTTTCCGAAGCATTAGTGTTCGGGCGGAACGGACTGTAACTCTGGAAGACAGCGAGTGAGTTTGTTACCCAACTCGGACCACGGTCAGCGGTTAGCGAATAACTTGCCTTCAGACTGGCATGTGTCCACCAGTTCTCAAATGTAGGTTGCCACCAGCTCTCCTCATGGGCATTCCATGCGCCGGACACGTTCCACGTCGGCAACCAACGGGCAGACCGACTCTTACCCAATTTGTTTGTGCCCTCGTAACGGATAGTTCCGTTGATGGTGTAACGTGCCTTGTATGAATACGTACCCATTGCGAAGAATGCAAGATTGCGGTAATACGTAAATTCGTTAGAGAAGTAAGTGGAATTCTCCTCCTGGCTCTGCTTGAACAAACGATAGTCGGAGTATGGAACGCCGCCGTTCTCATACTGATAGCCCCAGCCACGGAACCACGTATACTGGCGGTCGGTGGAGTTCAACTCACCCCCTCCGAACAAACTGATGATATGGTCGCCATTACGGCCGAAATCACGGTTATAACTAATGGTTGCGCGGAAGTCTGTCGATATCAGCGAATACTCCGTCAGGTTGTAAATACCGCCCTTGGGCAGAATAGTCTCAGGCAAAGCCTGATTGTCATCAGGATCGGTGTAGAGGAAACTGTTGTTCTCGCGGATAGTGTTATCCTCGGGATCAACACCTGCACGGTACGCACGAGCCTGGTTGGACTGATCAGTTATATTGTGCTCCTGGCGGCTCATCTGATAACGTATAGCGCCCAAAGCAGCAATCTCCAAGCCACGAACCGGCTTATAATTCAATTCACCTTGGAACTTCAAATCAGTTACTTTAATATCAATATTATTACGTGCCAACTCGTCCAAGATGTTGAAATCACAGAAGTTGCGACGGTAATATGCCTTTGGATCCATTGCGCGAGAGGTATTCATCGCGTAGGAGAACGGGTTGATATCGAACTCACGGCTTACTGCGCCCGAGATAGGATCAGTCTGAGCAGAAATGGTTCCCGGAGCTTTCTGCTTACGGTAACTACCCATGAAATTGATTCCAGCTGTCAGTTTCTGCTTGCTATTACCCGGCAGCAGGTCAAAGTTTGCGTTGGCAGTACCCGTGAAACGAGAGATAGCACTGGACTTGTACCAGCCCGGATCCTGCATTGCAGAGAGTGATGCATACACACGGGCACGGTCGGTACCGGCAGAATACGACAAAGAGTGATTATGCATCACTGTCTGGTTAAACAGCTCGCTGAACCAGTTCGTATTACGGAACTCAGCCTGACGCAGGTAGGCATTCTTGGCAGCCGGAGTGTTCTCCAGTCCCACACCGCCAGCCTCAGCCTGATCAATCAATTTATACATCAAGCCGTACACACCACTGTTTTTTGCACTACTAAGTGCGCTGTATTCGAGCCATCCCTTGCGTTCCAACTCCTGATAGATTCCCATCTGTTCTTGTGAGTTACAAATGTTGTAATCGACATACGAAGGAATCATACGGTAGGTAATCTCGCTTGTGTATTGCAAGCGGGAAGAGCCAGCCTGACCTTTCTTGGTTGTAACAACGATAACACCGGCCATAGCACGAGCACCGTAAATAGAAGTAGCCGAGCCATCTTTCAGAATCTGAAAGCTCTCGATATCCTCGGCATTGATACCGGCGATTGCGCTGGCGATCAAGGTTTTTGCGTCACCTGAGGACAAATCGTCCGCACTCATTTCTACAGCATCCTCAAGCACAACGCCATCCACAACCCACAGCGGCTTGGATGCACCGTAAATAGAGGTAGCACCACGCACACGGATTTTGGGAGCCGTACCGAATGTACCACTTACGTTCTGCACACTTACGCCGGCAGCCTTACCCTCAAGCGAACGACTGATGTCGGCAACACCTGACAACATAGTCTCATCAGCTTCCAGTTTGGTAGTAGCACCGGTGAACAAACGCTTGTCCTGCTTCACCATACCCTGTACTACAACCTCTTGAATCTGCTGACTCTCGGTCTCCAGAGTTACCTTCATTTTGGGTTTGGCAGAGACTGTCACAGTCTTGTAACCCAGATACGAGATCACCAGAGATTTCTTTCCATCAGGAACAGTAATCTCAAACTCGCCATCAAAGTCTGTCACGGTACCCATGGTCGTACCCTCGACCTGAACGGCCGCACCAATCGCCGGCTCGCCATTCTCATCAAGCACCGTACCTTCCACCTTCATTTGCGCCAGCAGCCCGATGGGCAGCGAGCACAGGCAGACTAACAATACGTAAAATCGCTTCATTATAAAATATATTTGATTTAACGGAGCACTCTCTGCTCCTGCATTTGTTATTTCATCATTCATATACGTGCGCACGCACAAAACTATATACAAACACAAACACACTTTCGTGTGTAGGCATAAATTAATCTAAGGTTTGTGCATCGCGTGAGCGAAAAAGTCGTGCAAAGTTACCATTTTTTTTCACAATTTGCAAGATTTAGCAATAAAAAAATGCAAATTGTGACATTTTTACCGCTTTTTATCACCTTTTTGTTACAAAAAGCATGAATTTGCCTGCAAAACGCATTCAAGATCACCGATTTTTACTCATATTTCAGCACAACGAGATTTTCAGAGCATAGCACCTCGCGTGCGACCTCCTGCAGTTGTTCCGGCGTGATACATGCAATCTGCTCAAATGTCTGTTGCCACGTAGGTGCATAGCCGCGGTACAGCATGGATTTAGCCATGCTCAAGGCATTGTTCTCCGCATTCTGCGCACTGATAGCCATCTGTCCCTGTAACTGCCTTAATGCAGCGTGCAGAGCGCGTGCGGAAAGAGGAGTGGCAATACAGCGGCGTAATTCGTTAAATATAACATGCATACACTCGTCCACTTGCTCCGGCTCGCAGGCGAAATAGGTACTCCAGTAGCCGGTATCCGACAACGGCGTGTAGGTTGACTCAATAGTATATACCAAACCGCGTGCTTCACGCAGGGCTATGTTCAGCCTGGAGTTCAGGCTGCCTCCGCCTAAGATATTATTCAGCAAGTATAATGGCAATTGTTTCTCGTGGGCTATCGGATATGCCCGCGCGCCGAGCATTACATGAGTCTGATGAGTATGCTTCTGATAGGATGCCGACTGTGGCTGCTGATCACGCTCCTGCGCAAAAGTCAACTGTCTGTCCGGCGGAAGTGTATTGACATAACTGCCAAATGCCAGCTCTGCCAAGCGTACAAAACGAGATGCAGGAATATCTCCCTGACAGAACACAACCATCCGCTCGGGGCGATAGTGCTGCGCCATCCAAGCGCGCGGGCGGTCGGGAGAGGATGAGATATGCCTGAGTGTACGTTTGGTGCCAAGGATCGGTTGCGCAAGCGAATGTCCGGCAAACAACATGTTCTCAAAATCATCGTATATAAGTTCACTCGGCGAGTCGTTGTAACTTTCAATCTCGTCATAAATCACCATACGTTCCTTATCCGTCTCCGCTTTCGGAAAGGTCGGACATAGTATCATTTCGGAGATCAGCCTCAGCGTTTGAGGCACATGCTTGTTCAGCGTGGCTGCATAAAAGGTTGTCTCCTCCTTGGTGGTGTAAGCGTTGATTTCTCCGCCTACTCCTTCTATCTGCGAAATAATCTGTCGGGCGGAGTGAAACACAGTCCCCTTGAACACGCAGTGCTCGATATAATGCGCCATACCGTTTTCCTCCGGGCGCTCATCACGCGTACCGGCACCTATCATCACGCCGATATATGCCACCGCAGATTGCGTACGGCAGTGAACAATTTTGATATTATTGGGTAGTATATGGTAAAAAAATTGCGTATTTTCTTGCATTTATCAAATTTTTATTGTACCTTTGTCGTCGCTTTCGTGCTATGGCTTAACAGCGCAATTTGCCGAAAGTGAGCGGCATTGGCGGAATTGGTAGACGCGCCAGACTTAGGATCTGGTTCCTACAAGAGTGAAGGTTCGAGTCCTTTATGCCGCACGGTGAGTCCTTAACGGGACTCATTTTTCTTTGCCTCGTTCCAGAGCACATCCATCTCGCCAAGCGTCATGTCTTTCAGCTCTTTACCCTGCTCTTTCGCTTTTGCCTCCACATAGTTGAACCGGTGCATGAACTTCATGTTCGTCTGCTCCAATGCGTTGTCCGGGCGGATCTTGTACAATCGTGCTGCATTGATCATTGCAAACAGCAGGTCGCCGAACTCCTGCTCCTTGTTACCTCCGTCGGCTTTGGCGAGTTCGGCCTGAAGTTCGTCCAGTTCCTCATGCACCTTATCCCACACATCCTCACGATTCTCCCAATCAAATCCCACTCCGGCGACTTTGTCTTGTATTCGATATGCCTTGACAAGCGACGGAAGAGCGTCAGGTATGCCGCCCAGCACGGTCTTGTTGCCGCCTTTCTCTTTCAACTTGACTTGTTCCCACAAATGGCTCACCTGCTCGGCATCAGCGGCTGCAGCCTCACCGTACACGTGCGGATGGCGGAAGATCAGTTTGTCGCACAGACGGTTGCACACATCGGCTATATCGAAATCGCCTGTCTCACTGCCCATCTTGGCATAAAACACCACGTGCAACAACACGTCACCCAACTCCTTGCTGATCTCATTCATATCATGTTTGGATATGGCGGACGCAAGTTCAAATGTCTCTTCTATCGTATTCTCACGCAGGCTGTCAAAAGTCTGTTTTCTATCCCACGGACACCTCTCCCTGAGTTCGTCCATGATTTTCAGCAGCCGATCGAAGGCCGCTAATTGTTCTGCTCTTGTATGCATTGTAGTTCTAATTTGCCTTGTTCATCCATTGCTGCATAAGTCCACTGGCGGAAGCAATCACCAAGAATAACGACCCGCGCACCGGTTGCCAGCTCCAGATCCAGTTCAATATGCCTGTGCCCGAATATGTAATAGTCCAGATGTCTGTTTTGCTCCTGATCCTTGGCGTATAGTACCAGTTCCTCACGGTTTTCACCTTTGTATCCGCACGGATTAGCCAGTTCTTTGAGCCGGGAGTTTTTTGCCCAGTTGTAGCCTAAACGATTACCGAGTGCAGGTGGCACGAGGCGAAACAGTGCTTGCGCCACGGGGTTATGAAACAGACGTCTCAGGCGCATGAACGAGCGGATCTTCCTTTGTATCTCTTTCGGGGACTGCCTGATATACTCCTTCGGCACGAGCCCGTCACCGTGTGCCAGCATACAACGCTTGCCGGCTACGACTGTCACCTCGGGTGCGCGGTGTACTGTTACTCCCGTTCGCTGAGCCAGTTCGCCATACGTCCATATATCGTGATTGCCGATGAAGTAATGTATCTCTATTCCCCTACCTGTCAATTCTTTCAGACAATCCAACAGCGGACTATACTCTTCTTTTGACTTGTCACGCCATACATATTCACTCCAGAAGTCAAATATGTCTCCCAGCAGGTAAATCGCAGTTGCATCCTGAGCCAGCGCATTCAGCAGACCCACGAAACGCAACTGGTGCTGCGGGTTATCCATAGCACGACTGCCTATATGTGCATCGCTTAAGAAGTAGATCATAATAGTTGAGAGTTGAGGGTTGAGGGTTGAGAGTTAAAAGATTATAAGAACCCTAATTCCAACTTTGCCTCTTCACTCATCATATCTTTGTTCCACTCTGGCTCAAACACCAGATTGACATCAACCTGCTTAATGCCTTCCACCGTGCCGACTTTCTGCCGAATGTCTTCCATCAGAAAATCCGACGCAGGACAGCTCGGGGCTGTCAAGGTCATATCGATAACACACACGCCATCGTCGGATATATCGATGCGATAGATAAGCCCGAGGTCATAAATATTCACAGGTATCTCTGGGTCAAACACAGTCTTGAGCATTTGCAGTACCTGCTCTTCTCTCTCCAAAAATTCGTTCATCATTGTTATTGTTTAGCACGCCGGAAGTCAATGCGCCGTTGCAGTGCATCGGCACGCAGCACTTCCACGCGAATGCGGTCGCCCAAGGTGATCTTCTCACCGGTCTTGTCACTCACGAGGCAATATTCATCTTCGTTGAACGACCAGTATTCCTCCGAACCCATTTCGCGCACATGCAGCAGACCTTCGCAATGGGTGTCAGTGAGTTGTACATATACGCCATATTCCGTCACTCCGCTGACCACGCCTTCGAACACCTCGCCTATATGTTGCTCCATCCACTCAGCCTGTTTGTATTTCACCGAAGCGCGCTCGGCGGCTACAGCAAGTTGCTCGCGGTCGGAGCAGTGGCGGCACGCCTCCTCCAGGTCACCCATGGTGGCTTGTGCCTTGCCGGTAAGAATATACTTGTTCACCAGCCTGTGAACTATCATGTCGGGATAACGGCGAATAGGTGACGTGAAATGGGTGTAATAGGGGAACGCTAAACCATAATGCCCTATATTGTGTGTCGAATAGTACGCCTTGGGCATTGTGCGGATGGCAATCGTGTGTATCAGCTCCTGCTCCGGCGTGCCCGTGCTCTCAGCCAGCAGATGTTTGATCGCCTTGGTTGCGCCCATGGTGCCGTTATCATTCTTGCTGTCCTTTTTAGGCAGACGCATTGAATAGCCAAACTTTTGTACGAACTTACTGAGCGCTTCCACTTTGTCAGGATCGGGCACGTCGTGCACACGATACACCGAATCTTTGTTGGTGCCGGACAGTTGCATGGCTATTGTCCGGTTAGCCAGCAACATAAATTCCTCAATCAGGTGGTGCGATGGCGTTGACTCTACCAATTTGAAACCCGTAGGCTTGCCTTGTTCGTCAACAAGCACTTTTATCTCCTCTCGTTCAAAGTCTATCGCACCGTGACGGAAGCGCTCTTCACGCAGGATGTCCGCCATTCGGTTGAGTTCCTGTATAGCCTCTATCACATCGCCGCCTATCACGCCGCCGTGCACCGACTCTTCCGACATCTGTTGACCGTCAATAATCTGCTGTGCCTGCTCATAATCGAGGCGAACGTCCGAACGGATGACAGTTCGGCAAATCTTGAGCTTGAGCACTTTTGCCTTGCTATTCATGGTGAAGACGACGGACATACACAGCTTGTCTTCGTTCGGGCGAAGCGAGCAGAGTTCGTTGCACAGCCGCTCGGGCAACATAGGAATAGTACGGTCCACCAGATATACTGATGTGCCGCGGTTGTACGCCTCACTGTCCAGCAATGTGCCGGACTCTACATAATGGGTCACGTCGGCTATATGGACGCCCACCTCATATTCCTCTTCACCACAACGGCGGAAAGACAGCGCATCGTCGAAATCCTTGGCATCGAACGGATCAATCGTGAACGTCAACGCGTCGCGCATATCGCGGCGGCGGTAGATCTCCTGCGTACTTATATCAGCGTCGATTGCAGCAGCCTCCTGCTCCGCCTCGGCGGGATAATTGTACGGCAACCCATACTCTGCCAGTATGGCGTGCATCTCTGCATCGTTGTCACCGCTATGCCCGAGCACATCGATGATCTTTCCCATTGGCGGTGCCTTGCGTGTAGCAGGACGGATGACTTCCACAACCACCCTATCGCCATCGTCTGCACCATGCAGGTATCGCGGTGCAACGGCTATATTCTCATTATACGTCTTGCGGTCAGTGAGGACCTCTGCACCGTAACGCGAGAGAATCAGTGTACCAACTAATCGTTCGTGCATAAGACTTTGTATCGTTTCGTAGGTTACATGGTTTGTATCTGTTGCGTTTCATTCTCCGGCATCTGCTGGTCGGCAGGGAGATACTTCTTCAGTGCACGCTCCACACCCACTTTCCATGAGTTGATGGATTCCGAATCCATCTCCAAACCGGAAATCATCTTCACCACCTGGTCAATCGGCATACCATAGCGCAACACGCCGGAGATAAGTTTGGCATAGTTCCAAAACTCCTTGTCGAACTTGTAACTCAGGCCTTCCATGGTCGTCTTGAAACCGCGGGTATTGACGAACTGGAAGTCATACCGCTTCGTTCCGTCTTCCTGCACGACTTTGATGATCTTGCCTTTGCTCACCGACTTGGGTATGAGCAGGCCTTCATCATCGTCTGCCAGGCCGGTGAAGATCTCATACGGACGACCGTTCAGTAGACCGATGAACGCTATCCATTTGTCCTTGTTGTTCTGAAACCGCACAACGTCGCACTCCAGCTCCGCCGGGCGTTTTTGAGGAGAATTTGCCATAGTATTTCACCTTTCAATTTTCACCTTTCACCTTCCCGATTACTGCCGCGCATGACGTCAAGCCTTCGGAATTGAGCATCTGATAACGAATCATATCGCCTTCATCCTGATAAGCGATGGTCGTTCTCACGCCCGCCTGCACCTCACGCGAGTAGTGTATATCCAGGCGCCATGTCTCACCCGTACCGCTTTCCGCATCAGGCACTACGCTGCCGGCTGCCGGTTGCCCCAATTGCCACTTGGTCAGCTCCAGGGGCAGATAGGTGTCAAGCATCGCTTGCAGGTACTTGCACGAGTTGCAGTGGCGGTTGTAGTCAAGATCCGAATAGCGTATCGTATAGGGTATCTGCTGCGCATCAGGCAATGAGGTCATACGCACCGCACGCGGCATAGGTAGCACCTCACCGTCAACACTGCCCTCAAACATCGGGTCGTCGAAGATATTTGCGATCTCGCGTTTCTCCATATCCAGCACTGCCCAGACACTCTTGCACTCGCCTATCAGACGCCAGCCGCTACGATCATCATTCTGCGAATCAACTTGTGCTATCGACGGCTTGAGATAGATCCGGAAGTCACGCATGGACAACATGTGGGCATTTTGCTCTATCCACGTTTCAAATACCACTTTGTCCTGCGGCATAGGCATATAACTCATCTGCACAGACAGATGGGTCAAAATCCATGTCAAGTCACGCGGATGGAGCACGGCTATGCCAAAACCCAAATTATCCGCGACCGTCCCTGCCACCTCCAGCAGATACTCCTCCAAGGCTACCCAGCGAAGGTGCTTGGTATCATCCACGTCCTGGTAACGGATAGTGTATTCGTAATAATATTTCATTATTTATGCTTAAAAATGAGAGTTATTTCAAAAAGTTTGCAAATTTACAAAAAAAATCGCACATTTGCAAGTTTTGTGAGATTTTTTTTCGTAATTGTTTCCTTTCTGCTAATTTTCTCTTTGGTCCGCTTTGCACACAATCGAATACGCGTACCCCGATCCATATCCGGTATGAAACGTGTATGCCTCCGCTTCGTTCAACAGCATCGGCAGCGTATTCATATCAAGTCCTGTACCAAGCAACTTCACATATGCTTCCTTGCGCGTCCACAGTTCGGTGAACATCAGTCGGGGATTATTAGCCAAGTTTATCTGCTTGCATTCGGTAGCACTCATTGTGCGCTCCAGAAAATGACTGTCGCCTACCCGCTCCTGTGACACAACAGCCTCCACGTCTATCCCTACGGGGCGCCGGCTTACTGCTACGGCTATTGCATTCTTCGTATGGGATAGCGAGAAGTATATGTTTTCCTCCCGCACGCTGCCTACGGTCAACCAGGGTTTACCATAGTCGTCCTCCACGTATGTCAGTTCGCTCAGTGAGCTTATGGCGGGCAAAAAACTATGCGATACCAGCAACTCATGCAGTATCTCCCACACACGCAGGCAGCAATATTGCCCGTGCAGGTGTTTGTAACGCAACGCCTTGTCACGACGCGAAAAAGGAACAAGCGGTAATAGTCGGGCTACTACCGCTTGCATTGTTTGCGAATCAGGTATGTCTTCTATCCGATAGAACATTGTTCAATCATCTGTTTGCTCATCTGCGTGAAGAGCCGCCACCGGACGAACGTCCGCCACCTGAACTGCCTCCTGACGAACGACCGCCACCGCCACTGAATCCTCCTGATGAACGTCCGCCGCCGCTATAGCCTCCTGATGAAAGCGATCCGCCATACGAACTACCTGACGAACGGCTTGAGCTGCTGCTTGTGCGACTTACACTACCCGATGAGCGGGAAGGACCTGTAGCACGCGTCGTAGCGGTACTTGCGGTACGCTGAGTTGTTGCCGTTGAATGCTGACCGCCGGAAGAGGTACGTTGCACACTGCCTGACGTACGCTGGCTACCTGCCGATGAACGCTGAACAGTGGCAGTTGTCGCGCGCTGGCTGCCGGCAGAGGTACGCTGAACACTTGTAGCCGAGCGCTGACCTGCGGAAGCGATACGTGTCGTGGCAGCCTGACGGGTGGTGCTGGCTGACGGACGGCGAACAGCCGTACTGCCGAAGGTATTCTCGCTACCGGATGCACGGCGTACACCCTGGGACGAACCTACGCGAGTGGCAGCAATGCTTCCCTGACGGGCGGCTATGCCTGCACCTGCCGAGCGTGTAGTTACCGAACGGCTTGCATCCAGCCTACGTGCATTAGTCACTCCGCTGTTGCGTGCTGCAAACGAACGGTTACTATTAGCTGTTGCGAACTCGCGACGGGCTACCGTATGGCGCATGCTGCCGTATGCCTCACGCGGACGGGATGCGTAGCGGAACGAGCAGTAAGGATGGTAGTGGTGCCAGTGGTAGCAGCGTTGCCAGTACGCATGGTACGAGCAGCAGTGCCAGCTATGCCACCAGTGAGGATAATATCCCCAATACCAGGGCGATGTCCAGCATGTCCAGAAGGGATCCCAGAACCAGTCGTAAATGTACGGACGGTAGATATACACAGGCTCTATCACGTAGTTCGCACCGTATATGTACTCATCACCTATCACCTGGGTGGTGACTTCACCTGTAGATTCATCTTTCTCTACATATATCGATGCTACATCCTGGAACACATCCTTTGCCAGTACAGCCTGGATAACAACCAGGTGCTTGTTGTCAGCGGAGGTCTCTACCACGCGCAGATAATCCACCAATCCGTCACCGTTCAGGTCAAGATTGGTGAAAGCGGAGTCGGGGTTATTGAGCATGGTTTCGAACTCCTCAACGTTCTTAACCGTGCCGAACAATGTAGCCACCGCCTTCAAATCAAGCGCTTGGCTTATGTCCTCTGAGTTGGCAGAAACCGTGATGGTCTCGTCTGCCCAAGTACACCAACTAACTGTAGTCAGCAGTACCAAAAGTGATAGCAAGCGTTTCATAACAATAGTTTTTTAGTTATACAAGATGTAACGTGTGGTGCATCTTTTCCTTCTTAGTACGCATGTAGCGAAGGTTGTAAGGGTTCGGTTGCACCTCTATTGCTATATTCTGTACAATAACTATGCCATAACTTTCAAGTCCGATTCTTTTCACAGGATTATTTGTCATAAGTCGCAGATTTTTAGCACCCATGGCACGCAAAATTTGTGCACCTACTCCATAATCCCGCTCATCGGCATCAAAGCCTAGATGGATATTTGCCTCTATTGTGTCGTCGCCTTGCTCCTGCAGTTTGTAGGCTTTGATTTTGTTCATCAGACCTATGCCCCTACCCTCCTGATTCAGATAGACGAGTATGCCTTTGCCCTCTTTTTCTATTCTGCGCATGGCTTCCTGCAGTTGCTCGCCACACTCGCAGCGTTTGCTGCCGAAAATGTCGCCGGTCATACACGACGAGTGTACGCGGCACAGGATCGGTTCATCCTCCGCCCACTCACCTTTGGTCAGCACGATATGCTCCAGTCCGTTGCTCAGTTCGCGGAACGGAGTGAGGCGGAAGTTACCGTACTCAGTAGGCAGTTCGACAGTCTCGCCCCGTTCAATCAGTGCGCTTGCGGCAGATGGCTGACTGTCGCCTTCGCCCTGCTTACTGTCTGCAACCGGATGTTTCAGGCGATAGGCTATCAGGTCCTCGATGGATACGATATGCAGTCCGAACTCTTCCGCCACTTTCTCCAGTTGCGGCATACGTGCCATCGTTCCGTCCTCGTTCATTATCTCGATGAGCGCAGCGCACGGTTGCAAGCCTGCCAGCCGCGCCAGATCGACTGCCGCCTCGGTGTGTCCGGCACGCTTCAGCACGCCTTCAGGCTGGGCATACAGGGGATTGATGTGCCCCGGACGTCCAAAGGTCTGCGCCGTTGATTTGGGATCTGCCAGCGCGCGGATCGTTGCAGCGCGATCTTCAGCCGACACGCCGGTGGTGCACCCCTCCAGTTTATCCACAGTGATGGTGAACGGTGTACCAAGCATAGAGGTGTTGTTTGCCACCTGGTGCACCAGATCCAACTCGGCACAACGCTGCTCGGTCAGCGGGCAGCACAGCACACCGCGACCGTTGTGCAGCATAAAGTTCACTTTCTCGGCTGTGATGGTCTCTGCAGCGGTAATGAAGTCGCCCTCGTTCTCACGGTCTTTATCGTCCACCACAATCACAAATTTGCCTGCACGGATATCTTCTATCGCCTGCTCAATCGTATCCAGCATATCTTTTTGATTTCTAATTGATGATTTCAAATTTATAATTTCAGTTTTCACCTTTCAGTTTCAGTTTCTTTAGAATCGGCTCCAGCATTTTCATCCACGCCTCGGGATTGAACAATGCAGAATCCGTGGCTGCCTTGTACGTAAGGAATATACCTATCGGCAGCAGCACAAACGAACTGAGCCACATTCCCGCCCAGCAGGGCCAAAGCGCCTCGCGTGCCATCTTGTAGCCGGTGTTGTCTATTATGTAGTAAATGATAAACATCACCACAGAAATGATCACCGGCGTACCCAGTCCGCCCTTGCGGATGATAGCGCCCAGCGGTGCGCCGATAAAGAAGAAGATCAGGCACGCAAACGCCAGCGTGAACTTCCTGTGCAGTTCGATCTCGTGGCGGCGAATGTAGCGCTGGTAGTCGTCCAGCACGACTGCATTGTAGTCCACCTGTTCACTTTGCGATCGGGCACGCTCGATGGCTATCGTCAGCACACGTTCCTTCTTGGCATCACTCAGCGAAGCAAACAGCGAATCAGGGTTGCACGCTGCCAGACTGCCACCGCCTTTCGCGGTTTCTTCCTGCTTGCGTTGCTCGTATCGGCGGGATATCTGCTCATACTCCTCGACGGAGTGCCGCTCTCTGCCCATATAGCGCGACTCCACCAGTTGCGTGCTCTGCTCCAAGCCTTTTTCCACACTGAGCGTATGCACCGAGTCGATGGATTGGATCAGTTGCCATGTGTTCTTGCTCACATGCTGGTCAGCCAGCACACTCTCATCCATACGCGTCAGGTCGGAGTTGAAATCGATGAGCAACTGTTTCTCGGCAAACGTCTCGCGGCGGTAAGGGATATTCTTCGTTGTGCCGGTCGCGCGTTGCTGCTTGCGGTCGAGGTTCTCAAACGACTCGCCGGAGTACAGGTGCAACATCAGGTACTGCTTGTCGTCGGAGAAGACGATCTTACCCGAGTCTGCCACCATTACCGTCATATCGCGGAAGCCCTTGCTGTAGTCGTATAGCATCATGTCGTACAGCATACCTCGCTTGGGATCCTTGTGGCGGACGTATATCTGATATCCGCTTATGCCATCGTAGAACTCGCCTTCGGGTATATCCAGTTCGGGCGACTTCTGCCGCAGCGAGAAGATCAGCGTCCACAGTTTGACCTGCGTAACTGGCAAGATACTATTGGAGAAATAGAACGCCCCCACACATATCACCAGCACTGCCAGCACAAGCGGACGGATAATGCGGAACAGGGATATACCTGCCGCTTTCATGGCAGTCAGTTCAACTTTCTCACCCAGGTTGCCGAACGAGATTAGCGAAGCCAGCAGCACAGCCAGCGGCAGTGCCAGCGGCACAACGGACGCCACGGCATAGATAAAGAACTCCGCCAGCACGCTCAACTCAACGCCCTTGCCCACGAGGTCGCGCACATGCATCCATACGAACTGCATGAGCAGTATGAAGATACACACCATAAGCGTCAACAGGAACAGACCGAGGAAGTTCCTCAGCACATACACATCCAGCCGCTTGATAGGTGATCGCCACATTACCGCTCGCGCACGCCTCCTTTCAGATCATCGCTGATAAAACTGAACGGCAACAGACTCTCGGCGCTGTCGAACTCATACACATGATTTGCTCCGAACAGCAGCACGCGCAGCGGCTGCTTGTAGCGGTTCTCCGTCTCCAGCATCACCTGCCGGCATGCGCCGCACGGCGATACGGGATCCTCGGTAAAGTGCCCGTCGGTATAGGCGGCTATTGCCAGCGCCACTACCGGAACGTCCGGGTATTGCGCTCCGGCGGAAAACAGTGCCGTACGCTCGGCGCACAAACCGCTCGGATAGGCGGCGTTCTCCTGATTGCATCCGACTACTATAGTGCCGTCAGCCAGCAGAGCGGCAGCTCCTACGCAGAAGTGCGAGTACGGAGAATACGAGCGCTGCGTATTGCGCTTGGCAACCTCAAGCAAATGACGGTCAGACTCCGACAACTCACTCCACGCATAACTGCGGATGCGCGTATCAATCGTGAATTCTTTCATGATATGTAGTATTTATATAGATATATTCTGTTTGTTAGGATATATAAAATTACGTATTTGCCAAATCAGCCTACAAAGATACAAAAAATATTTGACAATTCAAAATTTTTTTTGTAATTTTGTATGCGGAAATGAAATTATACCCCAAAATGCATAAAATATACCTTGCAATCATTGCCTTATTCAGTATTTCGCTCCACGTATCAGCTATACCTATGCAGGCGTTGTCGGACAGTTTGAGCCTGTATGCCAACAGCAAAGCAGAAGTAGGCAAGGTTACCGTCAAAAGTGTGCGCACCAAATCCCGCACGGCACGTATATATACCTGCAAGACGCTCAGCAGTCTGAGCCTGTCGCCTACCGAGTTGCAGGACTTGCGTCGGCGCGTGAGCAATCTTGTGTTCGGCAGTGCCAACGGCGACATACAGATTTACTCCGACGGCTACGAACTGGGCGAACTCGTCACGATGCGCTACAAGACCGGCATCCGCGCGCACGTCCCTGCATCCGTACCGCAACTTGTCAAGAACGCCGACCTGCCCTACAAGTGCCCTGACGGCCTGGACGGCAGGCACATTGCCCTCTGGGGCAGCCACGGCTGGTACTACAACAACCGCAGCGACCGCTGGCTATGGCAGCGCGCACGGCTATGGACCACGGTCGAAGACCTGTTCACATCCTCCTACACAATGCCATACCTCGTGCCGATGCTCGAGAACGCCGGTGCAACGGTTATCCAGCCGCGCGAGCGCGATACGCAGACCGCCATGGTGATCATCGACAGCACGGCTATGCACGAGCAGGACGGCAAGACCGTAGCGGAAACCATCGTGCCTGCCGAAGGCGAGTATGCCGTATATATACGCTACAACCGCCACACCGGCTCGCCGCGTACGGCGCTGGATATCGAGCACCTGGACCAAACAACCCGTTATACCGTCAACATGCAGATGGGTGCGGGCACGTGGGTGTATGTAGGCAAGCACGCGTTCTCGCCGATGCAGGCGGCACGCATCACTGTCGGCACGCCGCGCGAGAACATCGCCGCTATCCGCCTGGGCGGTGGAATGGACTCGGCATCGAACGTGCCGCGCTATGCCGTAGGCGCAACACAATACTTGCATTTTGCAGGTATTCCCGACTCTATCCTAGACTATACGCAGGGTGACAACACCTATACCAACGACTACGCCTGCCGCGGGCAGTGGGTCAATTACCTGCTCGGCGGCTCACAACTCGCGCCCAAGGATGAGGGGCTCGGTATTCCTATCGACCTGTGTATGGGTATTCACTCCGATGCCGGCACACGCAACGGTGACTCGATTGTCGGCACGCTGCTCATCTATTACGACCGTGACGACAGCAAGAGCCGCACCCTGCCGCTGGGCGACTCGCGACTGTACTGCCGGTACCTGGGCGATTATGTCCAGACGCAGGTCGTGGAAGACTTGCGCGCCTTGTATGCGCCCAACTGGAACCGCCGCGGACTGCGCAACGCCGGTTATGCCGAAGCACGACAACCGCGCGTGCCGACTATCCTACTGGAGATGCTTTCTCACCAGAACCTCAACGACATGCGACTCGGGCTGGATCCGAAAGTCAAGTTCGCCGTCGCACGAGCCGTTTACAAAGGTGTACTCAAGTACCTTGCCACCTCACGGGGCGAAGATTATACGGTACAGCCTCTGCCCGTACAGGCTCCTGCCGTCCGGCTGGCGCACGACAGTATCCTGCTCAGTTGGCAACCTGCCGCCGACCCGCTCGAGCCGACAGCAACGCCCAAATACTATATTGTATATACGCGTCGCACGCGTACGCAGAACGGACAGACTATAGCCGGCGACTGGGACAACGGCACACGCGTTACTGCCAACCGTTACACTTTTGTTGCCAACCGCGGTATACGTTACGATTTTCGCATCGTGGCAGGCAACCGCGGAGGTATAAGCCTTCCGTCAGAAATGCTCTGCGCCTACCTTGCGCCGAAGAGCAACGGCACGGTGATGATCATCAACAACTTCTCGCGCGTGGCAGCGCCGGATTTCTTTGTTGACAGCCTGTATGCCGGCATTGTGCCGAACAGTTTTGCCGTGCAGGACGGTCGGGACATATCGTTCGTTGGCGAGCAGTACGACTGTCTGCGCAGCAGCCTGTGGCAATCCGACGACAGGTGCGGCTGGGGTGCCTCGTATGCCGACAGGCAGTTTGCGCTTACCGCCGGCAACACACGCGACTATCCGCTTATGCACGGGCGCGTGCTCGCTGAGTCAGGCTACTCGTATTGCAGCGCCTCGGCGGCGGCAATAACCGACACCGCTGCCTTGCGCGGTTACACCGTTGTGGATCTGATCTGCGGCAAGCAACGTACCGAACTCAGGCAGACAAGTATGGCTGATACGCCTGACACCTTGTACGAGATGTTCCCCACCGGGCTGCGCGCGGCACTGGTCGATTATGCACGCCAGGGCGGCAAACTTCTTATGTCCGGGATGTACCTGGGCAGCGAAACTGCAGCACTCGGCAACTGCGACCTGACCCGCGAGGTGTTGCGATACACCTACCGCGGCGACCACGCCACCAGGTGCGGCACAGTGATGTTCGACCATACGCTGGCTATGCAACTCGCCCGACTCAAGATGCAACCTGACGCCGATATCATCTGTTGCGAGAACCCACAAGGTCTGCTGCCGGCACGCGGATCGGTAGGCATCGGCACGTACTTCGATAGCGGCATGACGGCAGGCATAGCCTACAACGGCGATTGCCGCCTTATTGCGCTGCCGTTCATCATGGAGAGCACGGAGGATTTTCCGGCGCTGTACAGGAGTTGTTTGCACTACCTGAAGTAAGTTCTGTCAAATTGTTCACTTGTCAATATTCATTTCCTATGAAAAAAAAGAATCTCCCTCTCATACCATCCGTCACCATCACCGGTATCGGTGCCGAAGGCAAAGCCATTGCACGCATCCCTATGCCAAACGGCGGGGTCCCCGCAAACAACGTGAAGCGGGGTGATAGTGCTGAGGGCGGCACGAGCGACATCGTTTGTTTCGTGCCGTACTGCGTACCCGGCGATGTAGTCGATCTGCAGGTCACAAAGAAGAAACACTCGTTCATGGAGGCGCGTGTCGAGCGGTTTGTCTCTTATTCCGACCGGCGCACCGAGCCGCAGTGCCCGCACTACGGCACGTGCGGCGGATGCAAGTGGCAGATCCTGCCCTACGACGAGCAGCTGCGCTACAAGCAGCAGCAGGTGGTGGATAACCTCACGCGCATAGGCAAGGTCGCCCTGCCGGAGATCTCGCCCATACTCGGCAGCAAGCATATCTACGAGTACCGCAACAAACTCGAGTTCTCCGCCTCCGATCGCAAGTGGCTCTCACCCGACGAGTTCAAAGCACTAAATAACCAAATAAATGAACAAATAGTAAATGGCCTTGGCTTTCACATCCCCAACTGCTTCGACAAGGTGCTGGATATACATACCTGCCGTCTTATGCCGGATATCAACAACCGCATCCGCAACGGCGTACGCACGTTTGCGTGCGAGCACGGACTGACGTTCTACAACGAGCACACCCACCAGGGACAGCTCCGTACGCTTATGCTGCGCAACAATCACAAGGGCGAAGTGATGCTGGTTGTCTCCTTCGGCGAGAAGGTGACCGAGCCGTGCATGGCGCTACTCGAGTACCTGCACCGCGAGTTCCCGGAGATCATCTCCCTGCTCTATGTCGAGAATCTGAAGATGAACGACACGATTGCCGATCAGGATATTCATGTCTATTTCGGTAAGGATCATATCTTCGAGGAGATGGAGGGCTTGCAGTTCAAGGTTGGTCCCAAGTCGTTCTACCAGACGAACACCGAGCAGGCGTACGAGCTCTACAAGGTCGCCCGCGACTTCGCCTTCGCTCAACCATCAACGCTCAACGCTCAACCCTCAACGCTCAACCCACTCATCTACGACCTCTACACCGGCACCGGCACGATTGCCAATTTCGTTGCGCGGCAGGCGCGGCAGGTCATCGGTATCGAGTATGTGCCCGAGGCGATCGAGGATGCCAAGGTCAACTCCGAGATCAACGGCATAACGAACACTCTGTTCTTTGCCGGCGACATGAAAGATGTGCTCAACGACGCTTTCCTGCATGAGCACGGTCGCCCGGATATTATCATCACTGACCCGCCGCGTGCCGGTATGCACGAGGATGTGATCGCCACTATTCTCCGCGCCGAGCCGCAGCGTATCGTGTATGTCAGTTGCAATCCCGCCACCCAGGCGCGCGACCTCGCCATGCTTGACAGCACCTACCGTGTAGCCAAGGTCCAACCGGTGGATATGTTCCCACACACGCAGCATGTAGAGAACGTCGTTTTACTTGAACACCGATAATTACACTACAAGATATGAATTTCCTGCTTATCCTGCTCAACACCTTTTTCGTCAGTTTTGCTGACAAGCCCGTGCAAGCCACACCTGCCCTCTCGCCGCGTGCCGTTGAGCAACGCGCGAAGTGGAACATTGCCACTGACGGACTCGATTATCCCGTTCATGCCGCCTACCTCGACAGCCTGCGCCAGCACGGCGCAACGATCTGCCACACCTCGCGCTGGATGAACGGTGCCACATGCTCGATGACCGACGAGCAGGCTGCAGCCGTTGCACAACTGCCGTTTGTGACCGCTGTAGAGGCTACACGCCTGGATAGGCAAGGCAGCACCGTAAGCAAACGCCGTAGTATGCCTGCCGAAGCCATGCTAACCAACCATGCGCTGGACGAGTTGCCCACCGATGCACAACTCGCGCTGTACAACCTCCAGCCGCTGCACGAGTTGGGCTACCACGGGCAGGGCATACTCATCACCGTGTGCGATGGCGGGTTCACCAACGCCAACACCCTCGGCTGCTTCCGACAATCGCAGGAACTCGGACACTTCGACTTCACCGACGACATCACGGATATGTACGGCTACACCGGCGTGCACGGCACAATGTGCTTGAGTGTTATATCCGCCCAAACCGAACAATACACAGGTGCTGCCACGGCTGCCGACTACTATCTCATGCGCTCCGAGGAAGCGGAGACCGAGTCGCCAAAAGAGATGGATAACCTCGTTGCAGCACTGGAGAAAGCCGACTCGCTCGGCACGAACATCTTCACTGTTTCACTCGGCTACACGATGTTCGACAACGACGAGTGGACGCTCACCTACGACGCACTCGACGGCAAGACCACCCGCGCCAGCCGAGCAGCACACATAGCAGCACGCAAAGGCATGCTCGTATGCGCTGCCGCCGGTAACGATGGCGACAAGATGTGGGAGAGGTTATCTGTGCCGGCTGATGCCGACTCCATACTGACGGTAGGCGCTGTGGACGTACAAGGCGTGATCGGCTCGTTCTCCAGCCACGGGCCAAGTGCCGACAACCGAGTCAAGCCGGACGTGTGCGCCGTAGGAGTGAATGCAACGGTGATGGATACCAACGGCGAGATCGTCTATCGCCACGGCACAAGCTTCGCCACACCGCTGATTGCCGGGCTGGCTGCCACCCTGTGGTCGGCATTGCCTGACGAGAACGCCATGAAGATACGCGAACTAATCATTCGTTCCGCCGACCGCTACCAGAACCCCGACGCACGGCAATACGGCTACGGTATCCCCGACGCATACGCCGCCTATCTGGGACGCACAACAACAGTCAACAGCACTGCTAATGCACCGGCTACCGTCAAGTTCATGCAAGGTAACGCCCTGTACATCATACGAGGCGGAAAGATCTACGATACAATGGGAAGAATGGTTGAGCATTGACCACTGACAGCTGACTGCCGGGCACGAAAAAAGGGAAGCGATCTGCATCGCACCGCTACAACCTCGTACCCTTGCTTCGGTCAAGACCTGGGGGAGTTCGGAGGGAGCTGGTCGTACAGGACTTCCCTATGGGATAGTTTGAGTATTGAGCGTTGAGCGTTGAGCCGCTGCGCTCAAAGACGATTTCACAAACGCGACTGCAAAAGTACAACTTTTTTTCGACATTTGCAAATATTTTGCTCGAAAACTTCATTTCACATAGAATTTTCCACAATCTGCGAACTCAAGCACGCAACGAAGAGGGTGAAGAACTGCCGTTCATCCCCAACGCAGGTCAGCGCGAACTGGTGAACATGCTCGGCACGTTCCTGCTGGACAGCACCGAAGGCAAACTGTTCATCCTGCGCGGTTATGCCGGTACGGGTAAGACAACAATCGTCAGCGCCCTCGTGCGCACCTTACGCAGCCTCGGGCAGAAATGTATTCTGTTGGCTCCCACAGGTCGGGCAGCGAAAGTGCTCAGCCGCTATGCCTCGATTGACGAAAAAGTAACAGCCTACACGATTCACAAATATATCTACCGGCAGAACGAACTTGGCAAGGAGTCGTTCAGCCTGGGCGACAACTTGTTTCACCACGCGTTGTTCATCGTGGATGAAGCCTCGATGCTATCGAACGTTCGCGACCTGTCGTCCCCCTTCGGAAGCGGCAGTCTGCTGGACGATCTGATGCGGTTCGTGTACAACGGTCAGGGCTGCTCGCTAATGCTCGTGGGAGACTCGGCGCAGTTGCCGCCGGTAGGTTTCAACACCTCGCCCGCACTCAGCGACGACCACATGGCGCAGTACAACGTACCAGGACTGCATATCAGTTCCTACACCCTGACCGAGGTGGCACGGCAGGCAGACACCTCGGCTATACTGAGCAACGCCACGGCTATACGCCGGCATATACAGCAGCTGACAGCAACGTTTCAGCCCGTTACAGCACAGCACTTCGACATCCAATCCGCACCGGACACGGTGATACTCAACGGCGTGGATGTGCAGCCGATGATTGAGCGGTCGTACAACGAGTGCGGCATGGCGCAAACGCTCATCGTAACGCGCTCCAACCGACGCACGAACATGTACAACCAGGGCGTACGATCGTATATCCTCTGGAAAGACGACCAGCTCTCTGCCGGCGACCGCGTAATGGTGAACAAGAACAACTACTATTGGGGCAAGGATTATGAGCAGGAGCACTCCCCTGTTTCCGGCAACGCAGACAAGCAACCGGCGGCGGGCACGTTCATAGCCAACGGCGACATGTTCGAGGTGACACGCATCCGTAACTTCCGCGAGTTGTACGGCTTTCACTTCGCTGACGCCACGCTGCAGAACATCGACTACGAGGCGGAACGCGAGATGGAAGCTACCGTTTGGCTGGATATACTGCAAGCCGAATCCGACGAGCAGGTCTATCAGATGCAACAGGATCTGTTCTACCGCATTGCCGAAGATTATCCGGAGATTCACAACCGAAAGGAGCTCGTCCGCACAATCTACGAATCGCCGTACTACAACGCCCTGCATATCCGTTACGCCTACGCCGTGACGTGCCACAAGGCGCAGGGCGGACAATGGCGGCACGTGTATATCGACCAAGGACCCGTACCCGACGAGCAACGCGACATAACATACCTGAGATGGCTATACACCGCCATCACACGAGCTACAGAAAAGGTCTTCCTTATCAATTACGAATGATTCCTTTCGCTTCACAATCCATGGCGACTGATGAATAAAAAAATAGCCCGAGCACTCGCCCGGGCTATTGATTAAATGTGTAGTACAAACTTACTTAACCTGTGTACCAAGAACATTGAACTCAACGCCATCCTTAACAATTACGATTTGACCGTTACGGATAACCTTGGTTGCTACAGCCTCAGTTGCTACGTTAGGTACAGCGTTGCCGCAGAGAGCATAGTAAGTTCCAGCCAGGTCAACGGCAATCTTGCCATCCTCTTCGCCGTCAGCAAGGTCAGCCTTGTGGAATGTAGTTTGAGCAAAGCCCTTTACTTCGTTGCTCCAGTCACCGGTTGACTTATCCAGGAACTTGAACTCGTCGGTGTTCTTAGCAGAAATAGTTGCTTTGCCGTCAACAACCTCAACAACTTTGTCAATAGTCCAACCGCAAGCCTCGAAACCACCAACGATAGACAGAACAGCCTCACCACAAACAGGAGCGTTAGCTACGGTAATAGTGTAGTCAAACTCTTTCTCATCATACACCTCAGGTTTCTCGCAGTTGGTCCAGGAATACTTAGCAGGATCGCCAAGGTCATAAACGAGATTGGTTTCCTCTCCAAGTACAAAGTTGTTGCCACCGTTGAAAGCATTCCATACATCGTTTTCAGCATCATATACTTTGAGCTCGTTTGTCCAGTCTTTACCCCACTC
>CALZOG010000001.1 GCA_945827635.1 uncultured Bacteroidales bacterium | reverse complement strand
GGGCTATGATTTCCTCGGTTGGAATACGAAAGCGGACGGTAGCGGGCAGACCTACGCTGAGAAGAGCATATACAGAGGATTGAAAGGTACGATGGTGGATTTGTACGCGCTGAATATGAAATGGCAGGTGCAGTACGGCACAAACAACGCCACCGCGCGTTTCACGGAGACCAATACACCTTCCATATATCAAGCGCAGGTAACGCTCGCCCCGAGCATGGCGAACGGAAGCGGGGAGGTGGAGATAAGCCTGCTGTCGGAGCGGTATCCTCTTAAGGGTACGAATACATGGGGCTACGAAGACGACCTTGCTACCGACGGCAGCGACAATCTTTTTATCGCCGGAGCCAATGCGGCTACGATTCGGGTGAACAATACCATCCCCTGCACGCTGCAATTAGACTTGCGCGACCCGAATCAGCCGAAACTCCGCTTCTTGCTGCCGTATGTGCTCAATGTGTATGACGAGGCAGATGGTAACGGGCTCTGGGCATTTGAGAAACAAAGCAACGGGCGTTGGACTATCTCCGAGTTCACCCTGCCTGCGCGCATAGACAATAGCACGCCGCATCTATGGGTAGGCAAAGGGAAGCAAGAAAACGGCATATCTCAGGGTTGGTCTTTCGGTTGGTTGCCTATTACCGCACAGGATTGCGATGTGCGCAGCGTAGGCTCTGCGGAGGGTGCCCGAGGCACACTCAGTATTGACACTACGAGCGCGAAATCCAACTACGACCTCCGCTTCGCGCCCGTGGGCTACTCGCTTATCTATGACAAGGTTATTCTGAACGACAGCGGCTATTTCCTGCCCTTCACAGAGAAGCGCGCGGGCTTATGGGAAACGGAGATGATAACCGACCTGCCGTCCACCGCGGGGAAAAACTATCGTATTCACCTCAACAAGCAGGCAGGTCCCGGCTCTATTGAGCAAACCGTAGCCGCCTACCGCACCGAAGGCGGTGTAGCGAAAGGCGTTTCGGAGAACACTGCCATGGAGCAGATGCCGCAGAAAAGCAGCGCCAACACTTTCCATGATGATCATCTTGCAGCCCAATATGCAGGACGGGCGGGTATCTTCCGATTGGAAGAGGATTCCTGCGAGGGCAATATGCACACCCACTTTGTGCCCTATATCTTCACCTGTATTCTCCCCAATGCCACTAATGTGTCCATTGGAAACTTTACAAACGACACAACCTACCTAAGCATCGAGCACCCCGTGTTTGAGGCACCCGAATGCCCGTGGGAGCGGGAGGGTTATGTATTCAAGAACTGGGACACCGATCCCAACGGCATGGGATTGACCGTTAAAGCCGGTGAGACGAAACAATTGGACGAGACCACCGTGAAACGACTCACGCAGAACGATTCGCTTCGGCTTCGTTTTTATGCGCAATGGCTTAAGCGCGACACCATCACGCTGCACCGTAACCTGAATCCGAGCGACAAGGAGAAAAAGCAACAATATACCATAGAGACTCATGTTCACAACGTGGATTCCTGTGCGGAATGGGCAAACGACAAGCCCGATTCCGCCATTGTCGGATGGGCTCTTGATCGAAAAGGGAAGATGCTCTACAACGCCGGCGGACAGGTCATCACGATGGGCAAGAACATCGACCTCTATGCCGTATGGGAGCAGAGATGCACCGTTACCTACCACGAAAACACCGGTGCTTCCTCGAAGACTCGCCAAGAGCAGGGTTTTATCCACCGCGACTATACCATACGCCGCTTCCGCGAGTTCCGCACAGACATGCCCTCGTGGAGCCACATAGCAGACAACATGCAGTTCCGTGGCTGGGCTACCGACCCTGAAGGCAAGGAGGTGTTCTACGAAGACGGGGCGCAACTGCGACTGAGCGGCAATATCACGCTCTATGCACAATGGGACAAAACCGTGCAGATTCGTTACTTCGCCAACGGAAGCGTCAGCACGTCGGATTCTGTGAAGACAGCCACTGTGCGCTCGGGAGAAGCCTATACGCTCGTCAACTATTTCAATAATTGGGATCCGAAGAATGCTTCGCGCTATTTCATCGGTTGGGCAACCGACTACACGCAAGCCAAAAACAAACAGGTAACCTACCAGAACAAACAGACTATCTACCCCACAGGCACTATGGACCTCATTGCCGTATGGCGTACGCCTGCTATCGGCGATACCGTCATCATCCGCCACTGGTCTCCAAGCAGCACTGCACCCAACCGTACAAGCTATATCATCGCAGAGGACGACAAAGGAACTATCGCGAATATGGGAGGGTTCACCATCTCTATCATCAACAAAAACACAAACGACATATGGGTGCTGGAAAGGAAGAACGCCTCTCAATTCTTCCTCAAGAACTACCTCACCGGTCATTATCTGTGTCGCCAAAGCGATGGTTCGCTCGCAATCGTGACAGAAAAGAGCAGCAGCAACGTTTGGAATTTGGATGAGGATTATCGTATCTATTACCAAGGTACAGACAGGCAGCACTACCTTACTTATGACACCGAAAACTCCCTTTGGACGACATCCACCGAAGCCGCGGGTACTCTTGACTTGCTGACCGGCTCTATCGGAAAAAGAGAATACCTTAGGATGAATACCTTGGCATCCGCCGAAGAGTCATATCTTATCTACGACACACTCACCAAGCGCACCATTGGAGGTATAGCCTACCCATTGCCCGCCGCAGTTTATCAGAAAGACCAGGAAGGGAAGCAAGACTTGTCCCTGCTCTTTACAAAATACTACGAGGAAACATTCTATCTTCACGACAATTCCGGCAGTTGGAATCAGTTGATTGTAAGCCGACCAGATACCATCACTACCTTCTCTGCCACCACTCGTTTCCCCACGCAATCCGCTTTCACGCTCTCGCAGAAAGAGTCTGGAAAAAGCACAGCTACACAAGGTAAAGTGGTTATCTCCGTTACGCCCAAAGATGTGCCGCTGGAGAACTACAAGGTGCAGGGCAAGTATGCAGACTATGTGGACTCCATCCTCTGCACGGTGAGCGTGGACACCATTCGATATACGCGCCGCGAGGCATTGATTCGTCGCACGAGTTATCTCTTTGACAACGACCATGTTACACTCCACTGCAAGAAAGCAGGGAGCAATGATGTATTGCACTCCATCCATTTCGGCTACAACCAAACCGACACGACCTATCAAGGTATCGTAAGCGGGCATCACTTCCGCCAATGGGAGCGCTACTATTCGTACAACAACACCCGTATCACCGACATAGGCGATCCGCTCCAAGACCATGATTTGACAGTGGACCTCACAAATACGGATTCGTTCACGGTGCAGGCAGTGGACAACTCGACAGGCGCGCCAGCCACTTGGCTGTGCCTCACACTCTCTAATGATACCCTACGCCTGCAAGCGACCGAGGAGAACACACTCGGCTTCGACCGCGCAGCACAGCTCATCATCACGCATTTCCATAAAGACGTAGAGAATGATGGCGGGGAACTGATGACCTCGTACAGCATCTCGGTTACGCAGTCATCGCGCTTCACCGATACCAACGGCGACCTGCTGGTGCGCAACAAGGGTATTGCCAACAATCAGTATGACGAGCGCGGGCTGCAACAAGTGCATACGCAAGAGCAGACGCTCTATTACATCCCAGGTGCTGACGAGTATATCTATCTCCACCCCCGCGAGCGGCATATTCCCGGTTGGCAACTATGGTATGACTACGACAAACTGACGCGCATCCCCGACAGCATTGCCTCTTTCCCCGATGACTATATCTGCTATAAAGGGGAGAATAATCAGGCTGAGAACCTGCATACCATCGGCTCCGGCGAGTTCTCGCAAGGTATCTACGGCACGGCATGGGGGCAAACGAGAGTAGATATGGATGCCTTCTCCCCCGCCGCCCGTGTTCGGCTGCGCATCCCGAACAACTGGACAGGCGTACACCGCTTCGCCGGCGAGTTTGCTAACTACGCCGACTATGGCACAAACTTCAACACACAGGTGCGAGACACGATATGGGATAAGACGCATGCCAACTATACGCTCAATTACTATATCTACGAGCCCACCCTCTCCTATCGGCAGATATGGACGCTTATACATGCGGACTCGATGGCAGCGAAAATGGAGACCTGCCACGGACCGAAAGGACAATGGCTTGAAGACTACAACATTATCGCGCCCGCGGAGCAGGGCCTAACGCTCACCAAGGCGTATCACGCACATAACTACTCGTACAAGAGCCAACTTTGCTATATCTACAAAGACGTGAACGGCTTCCATCGCGTTGGGGACACCACCGATGTGAACAACACGATGAAGGTGCACCGCATTGTGCAAGTGGGAGGTGAGTACTATGAGATAGATCTCGACTCCCCCCACTACTCATGGGACAAAGAGAACGACTATATGCATTTTCCGCCCTTGAGCCAAGACAATCCATACTACCACTATGACGGCACCAACTCGGTAAAAACGACCCACATGCTATGCGCATATCCCGACGGACTAAGCATAACGGAGGGTATCCAGCAGGGCTACAAGATTGTGCGTTGGCAGGTAAGCTTTATGCCGCAAAGCCAAGTAGGACCTTGGGCGGAAGACGAGAGCGGAGTGGCACTCATCAGCGACCAGAAGATTCAGGAGCACTATATCGTACTCTCGAAGCAGGACTTCGATTTTGACCAACATGAACAAGAGGGGCTAACCTACTACACCACTCCGCTCGGTTGGGAGGAGAGTTCCTCGGGGTTCTACTACCCTGCATCTTGTGGAATCAGCTCGGTAACAGGTTGTCGCACAACGGGCTACCCTCACCGTGGCGAGTATGGTCTTGTGAACACCACAAAAGATATGGGTTCGAAAAACTATTTCGCCACTTTTGAGAATCGTTCGGGCGTAACGGAGGGCTATATGTTGATGACGGATGCACCGTCTCGTCCCGGCTTGATGACTATGCTCAATGTGGACAAACGTCTCTGCTCAGGGCAAAAGATGTTCTGTTCGGCATGGATAGGCAACCTCAACAATAACGACCGCACATACCCTTTATACGCCAATCCATCGCTCAAGTTTGAGATTCGCGGACGGTACACGGGCGAGAGCGAATGGCATGGCGTTACGGAGTTTATGACAGGCGAGATTCAACGCAACAACACCATAGATGAAAACGGCTATGAGCAGGGCACTTGGTATCAAGTGAACTTCGAGATAGACCTGACCAAAGACTACGACCACTACCAGATAGCCGTTTATGACTTTGCCCCCACCGGCATGGGTAACGACTTCGTGCTGGATGACATCGTCATCTATGCCAACGAAGTGCCGCTGGATGCTTACCAAGCCTCCACCGACTGCTCCGCCACCTCCGTGAAAGCCATCGTGCGCATGGACTATGAGGCTTCGAAAGAGGACATCTCGGGCGATACATTGTATTATCAGGTTTGGGACAGCACTAACGATACTGCCGTAGCGGTCTCCCCTGCCTATTGCACCGCGAACGGGAAGACGCCAAGCAAAGAGTACGGCACCGTTGCCCTTCCCCAACGCAACATGCCCCCCGACGGCGCTATATTCAGCTCGCTTTCCGCCCTTATGGATAAATACGATGAAGACAAATCAACCTGCATGGGATTCGTCAAAGAAGAAGTCGGCAATATCGAAAATCCGGAGATTCGGGAGACTCGCTGGATACTATATATCGTACACGAGGCGGAGATGACCGCGGCACAAAACTACGAGGTGCGGGGAGCATACGGCGCAGAGGACCTGAGTAGCACCATCTGCGCACTACGTTCACCTCTCCTTGTCAGCAATGCCTTCCAGCTGGCGATTGACGGCGATCCGTTAGCCAACTTCGAACCTACTACCTGCGGAAACGAAGAGTTCAACCTCTCGGTCAATGTGAACATGGTGGCGATCGACCCCGCCACCGGCAATCCCGTTACCCACACCGGTAAGGCGATGAACGACTGGCTGCTGCTGACCAACGGCGACGCAACCGAAGAAGACAACTTCGACTTGCATACATGGCGCTCCAAAGCCCTGCACCCCGACAGCATTGCCGGACACGGATACTTCTTCCAAGAGATAGAAGATGCCCTCGTCTATGACCTCCGACGCGAAAGCGAGAGCAACCCCAACCGCTTCGTAACCGAGCTGGCAGCCATAGACATTAACCAATTCGCTGACAAGAAAGATTACCAGATTATCTACGACCTCTGCATGAGCGGCGAGTTGCTTTTGGGCAACCTGAACACGAGCATCTACCTCCGCCCGGGCAACCGTATACGCTATGCGGTGATGCCCATTGTGGGGAGCGTGTACGATGAGAACGGCAACCCGATAGACATGTGCTATACCCATTCTATCGTGAACATCACCGCCCCGGAAGCCCCCGAACATACATTAAGCATCGGCAAGACCCCATCCGACCAACTGCCGGAGCAACTGCTCGACAAGCCCACACGCATCCGTTTGGGTCAGGGGCAAGCCCTCACGCAAACGATAGCACTGCCCATGCACGAGCGCAAAGGGGTGATCCTGCCTGATACGATCGCGCTTGCCTCGTCCACCGACCCCAATTTCCACCCCGACAAGCACTGGTTTGCCTACGAGCCGGACAAGAAATACGACTTCTCGGGAGGTGCTACGGTGCCCTACTACAAGGAGACGGACGACACCTGCTATCTGACCCCCGTGGCGGCAGCCCTCTGCCCCGAAGGGAAGACCCTCTTCACGCCGCGTGCCGGCTATGAATATACCTTCCGCATTCCTTTGACATCGCTCAAAGGAACTTCCTCTGACTCGGCGAACACCTGTCCCGTAGGTACCTCTTACTTCACGCTCGCTATCACGCCTGACCACCTGCTGTGGACCCCGCAGCGCAATAGTCAAAACCGCTGGCAAGACGATGCCAACTGGACGGCGGTAGATGCCATGGGCAATCCGGTCAATGGTGCGAAAGGCATGGTGCCGCAATCGCACAGCAACGTAATCATCCCTGCGCTTCCCCACGACTCGCTCTACCCTATCATCTCTACCACGCCGGACAGCATCAACCACTACGACCTTTTCTACCAAGCGGCTACCTGCAACTCTATCTACTTCCAATCGGGCGCGAAACTCGGGCAACAGCAGTTGTTGGAATACCAAAAAGCCATTGCCGATATCACGCTCACTGCCCAACAATGGTATATCGTCTCCACGCCCATCCAAGAGACCTTCTCCGGCGATATGGCATTTTACATCGACGGCTCCGACTCGCAGCCCTTTGCGCCCAAATCGGGCGAGACCAACCGCGCGTACAACACCTCGTATATCTCCACCTACAGCCGCAGTTACGAGATTTTCAACCCCGATAGCGGCACATTCAACACCCCCGAAGCGACGGTGGCATCCACGGGTTGGAGCAACGTGCTCAACACCTTGGCAGAGCCGCTCAAGACGGGACAAGCCTTCTCTATGATGCTTTGGCGCGGAGATGATTCGGCAACAGAGGCGACTATCCGACTGCCGAGACCCGACAATGCCTACTATTACTACTACGAGAACGGCACCCAATCGCCCTACTACGAGAACATCCCGCGCAATATGGCGAACATCGGTAAGTTAGCTTTTACCCCTGAAGCGAATGGCACAATGCAGATTACCCTGACCAACGTAACCGCATCTGAGTACTTCGCTTTCGGCAATCCGACCATGGCATATATCGACATGCGGAAACTATTAGCCGAAAACAGCAGTCTAAGCGGTACTTTCTACTACAAGAACGGCGACGCATGGAGCCCGCTCAGCACCACGCTCGAGGGTTATGGTATGCTCACGCCCACAGAAAAGCAGAACTATTTCCTTGCCCCCACCGAAGGCGTGATGGTCAGGACTGCCGATAGAGCCGCGAAGGGGGAACTTACCATTACGCTATCCGCCGACATGCTCACCATTCAGCCTTCTCAGAGCGCAGCTGCTCCGAGCGGCAACCCCGCGCGCGTGCAAGCACGGAGTCAAGCGAGTGCACTGCTCACCCTCACCGCCTCCACGCCCTTCCGCTACGAAGGCACCTACCGCTCCACCGTGCGCATCGGCGAGCACACGATGGCATCCAACGAGGTAGTGGACGGGGAAGACCTGCTGCTCATGGCGTCCAACGCCGGCACGGAGGACAACGGCTATTTCACCACGCCGCTGAACCTATACGTCCTTGACCGTCAGCATGCCCTCTCGGTGGACATGCGACAACAACTCACCTGCCTGCCCCTGCTATTCCAATACGGCAACGGCTACACGCCCGAGCAGACCACGCGCCTGCAAGTGAACATCACGGGACAGCTTGCTGCACCCGTCTATCTCTGCGACACGCTCCACCACACCTCCACCCTGCTCCACGACGGTATGTTTATTGACATTGAGACCCCGCAAGCCAACACCTTGCGCTACTACCTCCTCTCGCAGGAAGAGAGTGACGAACGCCCCACAGAGCCGAATGTGCCCACCGATACGAACGATGGGGAGGTAGCGGGAACGGACATAGAGGTGCAACTCATATACGGTAACCAAGCAGTGAGCCTGCTCTGCAACTACCCCATGCAGCAAGTGTGCGCCTACGACCTCGCGGGGCGCATGGTTCAATCCCTGCTTGTCAAGAACGCGCATACCGCTACCCTACCGCTGCCGGCAGGAGCATACCTCATAGATATCACCACCACGAAAGGAGTTCGTATATGCAAAGTGATGCTTCAATAACGCCCTCTGTTTTTTCCTCTACCTCTGCCTATCGCAGCGGCGGCATGGCGGTTTCCACCCCGCGCATGTACGATGTGATGGGCAGGGATATTACGCCGATAGGGTACTATGGTAGCCATGAGGGCGCAAGCATTGCGGGGAGGCAGGAGGAAAGCTTCCTCACAGCGGACATGTACCTCAGCCAATGCGACCGAGCAGGGGTGGCACCGACACCCTACCAATACGCCACCATCGGTGCAGAACAACCCATCAATCGTCTGAACCGCCCCGGAGGCGGAACCGGCGTGATACCTAACCCCACTCCCGTAGGCGACTCTATCGGTTGCCTTCTCATCCTCGCTATTGGCTACACCTTGGTGCGCTGCCGACGAAGATTGCGGAAATCGGGAACTTGAAACCTTATACTTATTACATGTAAATAAGAACTTACGACGATCATTGTACTGGCGACGAGTAGTAATCGTTCGAGCAAAGCTGGATAAGACATTTGAAACTTGCAATTCTAAATCAACGAGAATCCTTTAATGGTTCAAGGTGAATGGTGATAAGCGTACCCTGTCCGAACCGCTCACGAAGGCGCCGCTCCAGCTCCATGCTGTGGCGGTGCGCTTCGTACAAAGAGGTATCGCCCGGCATACGCAAGTGCATCTCAATGGAGCACACGCTGCCCACACGCCTTGTACGCAGGTGGTGGAGTCCGGTCAACTCGTTGTCGGCTGCCACAATCTCGCGAATCTGCTGCTCCATATCCGCAGGCAGACTCTGCTCCAGCAGTTCCTGCAGTGCGCGATGCAGCATCTGTGCGGCAGTGATCAGGATAAACACGCTCACCAGCACGGCTGCTATCGGATCGAGTATCGCCCACGTGCCTCCGAACAGCAGCGCGGCGCCTATACCTACAGCCGCAGCCACCGATGATAGTGCGTCCGTGCGGTGGTGCCAGGCGTTGGCAGCCAACACAGGCGAATCGACCTTGCGGCTCACGCGGATAGTAAAGCGATAAATCAGCTCCTTAGCCGCCACACTGAGCAGTGCCGCCCACAGGGCTATGCTGCCGGGTACATCCAAATGTCCGCCACGCACAACGGCAACGATCTTGCACACGCCCTGCCCCGCCAGCACTCCGCCGGCTACCAGCAGCGCAATAGCCACGATGGCGGAAGCCAGCGTCTCGTACTTGCCATGACCATACGGGTGGTCGCTGTCCGCCGGACGGCTGCTGATGCGAACAAACAGCAATACGACAACATCGGTCAGCAAGTCGCTGAGCGAATGCACCGCATCAGCAATCATTGCTGCCGAGCAGCCCAAGATACCGGCTACAAACTTGAACGCCGTAAGACTGATATTCACCACGCTGCCCCACAGGGTGATGCGATAGATCTCTTTTTCTCTGTTCATGACGAGTGACGGATGGACAATTGATGTATCAGATCAGGCAGAAAGCCGCCATTTGCGACACATTCTTGCCGAAACTGATTACAAAGATACAATAATTCTTGCAAATATGCAAACAATCATTCGAAAAATTTGCATTATTCAGAAAAATTTTGTATCTTTGTATGCTTTTTATGCGCAAACACAACAATCACTATGAATATAATCGAATTTATCACCAAACTATTCGGCAACAAAGCGCAGAAAGATATGCGCGAGATACAGCCGTACGTAGATCAGGTCAAAGCAGTCTATCCTGAGATTGACGCGCTGAGCAACGATGCGCTCCGCGCCCGTTCACAAGCGTTGATGGAAAAGATTGCCGCGACCGTAGCCCCCAAGAAAACAAAGATTGCCGAGCTGCGCGCCTCGATAGAGGCACTGGAGATAGACAAACGCGAAAAGGTCTATCAGCAGATTGACGATCTGGAGAAAGAGATCAAGGAGCAGTACAAAGTCGTTCTGATGGAGGTGCTGCCGGAGGCGTTTGCCATAGTTAAATCCACCGCACGTCGTTTTGCAGAGAGCGAGTCGATAGAAGTGACCGCCACCCAGCGCGACCGCGACATGGCAGCCGATGCGCGTTACGACTTCATTGAGATAGACGGCGAGAAAGCCATCTATCACAATCACTGGATGGCAGGCGGCAACGAGGTGACATGGGATATGGTTCACTACGATGTACAGCTGTTCGGTGGTGTGGTACTGCATCAGGGCAAGATAGCCGAGATGGCAACGGGTGAAGGAAAAACCTTAGTAGCCACCCTACCCGTGTTCCTGAACGCGCTGACGCACGAGGGCGTACACGTTGTAACCGTGAACGACTACCTCGCCAAACGTGACTCGGAGTGGATGGGCCCGCTGTACATGTTCCACGGTTTGACCGTTGATTGCATCGACAAGCACAAGCCCAACAGCGACGCCCGCCGGCAGGCTTACGCCTGCGATATAACCTTCGGTACGAACAACGAGTTCGGCTTCGATTACCTGCGCGACAATATGGCTACCAGCCCGATGGACCTCGTGCAGCGCGGACATAACTTCGCGATTGTGGACGAGGTGGACTCCGTATTGATAGACGACGCCCGTACGCCGTTGATCATCAGCGGTCCTGTACCGAAGGGCGACGACCAGATGTTCGACGAATACAAGCACCGCGTGGAACTGCTCGTGCGCACCCAGACACAACTCACCACCCAACTGCTGACCGAAGCCAAGCAGAAGATGGGCTCGACCGACGAGAAGGTGCGCGAGGAAGGCGAGTTGGCACTGTTCCGCTCGTTCAAAGGTATGCCTAAGAACAAAGCACTGATCAAGTACCTGAGCGAGCAGGGCGTGAAAGTCCGCCTGCAAAAGACCGAAGAGTTCTACCTGCAGGAGAATGAAAAGAACATGCATGTCGCAACCGACGTACTGTACTTCGTGATTGACGAGAAGAACAAGACCATTGAACTGACCGACAAAGGTATAGACACTCTGACAGGCAACATGGACGATCCGCTGTTCTTCGTGCTGCCAGACGTAGGTTCGGAAATGGCGGAACTGGAGCACGAGACGCTCACGCCAGAAGAAAAGCAGTCAAAGAAAGATGCTATTCTGACCAACTACAGTATCAAATCCGAGCGCGTACACACGGTCAACCAGCTGCTGAAAGCCTACACGCTGTTTGAGAAAGATGTTGATTATATCATCGACAACAACGAGGTAAAGATCGTTGACGAGCAGACCGGCCGTATCATGGAAGGCCGCCGCTGGAGTGACGGTCTGCACCAGGCTGTGGAAGCCAAGGAAAACGTGAAGGTAGAGGCTGCTACGCAGACGTTTGCAACGATTACTCTGCAGAACTACTTCCGTATGTACACCAAGCTCGCCGGTATGACCGGTACAGCCGAGACAGAGGCAGGCGAGTTCTGGAACATTTACAAGCTGGATGTAGTGGTTATCCCGACGAACAAACCTATTGCCCGTCTGGATATGAACGACCGCATCTACAAGACCAAACGCGAGAAGTACAACGCCGTGATTGACGAGATAACCGCTCTGGTGGCACAAGGCCGACCGGTGCTGGTAGGTACAACCAGCGTGGAGATAAGCGAGCTGCTGTCGCGCATGCTGTCGCTCAGAAAGATCCCGCACAACGTGCTGAATGCCAAGTTGCACCAGCAAGAGGCTATGGTAGTAGCCGAAGCCGGGCGAAAGGGCGTGGTAACGATTGCCACGAACATGGCAGGTCGTGGTACGGATATCAAACTTACACCTGAGGTGAAAGAAGCCGGCGGTTTGGCAATTGTAGGCACTGAGCGCCACGAGAGCCGCCGTGTCGATCGCCAGTTGCGCGGTCGTGCCGGACGTCAGGGAGACCCGGGTAGTTCGGTATTCTTTGTCAGTCTGGAGGACGACCTGATGCGTATGTTCGGCTCGGAGCGTATAGCCGCTGTGATGGACAGACTGGGTATGCAGGAGGGCGAGATGATTGAACATTCAATGGTCAGCAAGTCGATCGAGAATGCGCAGAAGAAAGTTGAGGAGAACAACTTCGGTATCCGTAAGCGCCTGATTGAGTACGACGACGTAATGAACCAGCAGCGAAACGTGATCTATGCCAAGCGCCGCCACGCCTTGATGGGTGAGCGTATCGGTGTGGATATAACGAACATGATCTACGACACCGCCGAGGCCGTTGTAGCCAACTTCCGCCCGATGCTCGACTATGAAGGATTCAAGGACGACGTGCTGCAGGTATTTGCTATGGAAGCACCGTTCGATGAAGATACGTTCCGCAGCAAGAAGGAGGCAGTACTTGCCGAGGAACTGGCGCAGGCTGCACTCGACATGTTCAAGCGCAAGATGGATCGCCTGGCTCAGATAGCCAACCCCGTAATCAAGCAGGTATATGAGACCAAAGGACAGATGTACGAGAACATTCTTGTACCGATCACTGACGGCCGCCACGTATATAACGTAAGCTGCAACCTGAAGCGTGCTGCCGAGACCGACAGCAAGGAGGTAATCCGCGAGTTTGAGAAGCGTACCCTGCTCTACGTGATTGACGATGAGTGGAAGGAGCACCTGCGCGCCCTAGACGACCTCAAGCGCAGCGTACAAAACGCCAGCTACGAGCAGAAAGACCCGCTCTTGATCTACAAACTTGAGTCGTTCAATATCTTCCGAGGTATGCTCGACAACTTCAACCGTCGCGCCATAGCCATCCTGCTGCGCGGACAGATCCGCACCGAGGCGCCGGAGAACGTACGTCAGGGTCAGGCTCCGCAACGCCAGGATTACAGCCGTTACCGCACGCAGAAGGACGCAGCCGAGCAGGCCGCACAACGCAGCGGGCAGGCCGCAGCAGCCGGACGTGACACACGCGAACAGCAACGACCGATGCCGTTGCACGTGGATAAGAAACCGCGTCCGAACGATCCATGCCCCTGCGGTAGTGGCAAGAAGTACAAGCAGTGCCACGGGAGGATGGATGTATAGGTTGAGAGTTGAGAGTTGAGGGTTGAGAGTGAAGGCAAAGAAATTATACATAGTAATTTGTCTGCTGATAGGATGCAACACTGCGTGGGCGTTTACGCCTACCGGGGTTGCGCCTGCATTCTTCGGTCCGAACGCACTGCCCATACCCGACATGTCGGACGGACAGACTTACGACAAGTTACGCGTCGAGCTGGCTGCAGACGGCTACTTCGGTCACGACGGCAGCCGCACGGCTGACCTCTTTGCGCGCGTACAGGTGCCGCTGTTCACACGCTGGGCGAACGTGAGTATATGGATGCCGGTTTGCGAGTGGTACAAGCAGTACGACGGCAGCGGGCACGGCGCAGGCGATGTATATCTGAGCACCGATGTTCAGGTGCTGCACAACAGTTGGTTCAAGGGCGAAAACGCACAATGGATTCCGCAGATCGTTATCCGCCTGGGTATGAAAACCGCCAGCGGTGAGCAGTTCGAACGGCGCAGGCACTTTGATGATCCCGGGTACTTCTTCGACGCAGCCATTGGCGAGAGCATACCTATGGGACCCGTAGAACTGAGGCTGAGCGGCTCGGCAGGATTCCTATGCTGGCAGACAGCCGATGCACGGCAGAACGACGCAGTGATGTACGGACTACAGGCGCAACTCAGGCACACCTACGCCTCACTGCAAGCCACATGGGGAGGCTACGTAGGATGGGAGGAGTACGGCGACCGCCCTATGTCGCTCAAACTGCGCGCGGCAGGACATATACAAGGGTTCGAGCCGTACGTGCAGTACCAGTGGGGAATAAAGGACTATCCGTTCCACCAGATACGTGTGGGGCTGGCATATAACATAGATATCTTACATCGGAAAAGCCAACCATCCGAAAAATAACAGACAACGTGGTATGGGACACAAAAGAATTATCCTGATTGCTATACATTGTTGCATATGTTGCTTCCAAGCAATGGCAATAGTGGGGCTTGACTCGGTGGATAGCAAATTCTTTCGTGAGCAGTATCAAACCACCGACCTCGCGCACTATCTGGATAACAACAACGTATATGTGGTATATGAAGCAGAGACTACCGGCGAGTGGAGCAATGGTGACCAACATGTTTTCTCTATCGCCAGCAACTCGTTCAAGAACAGCAAATATGTATTGAACGGCATGCGTATAGACTCGCGCAGCCGTGTTGGTTCTATGTTACTGCACACAGGTATGGATCGAACATCCATGGCACTTGATTACCATGACGGAATACTCCGTTTTGCGGATGACACGATTCAGCACAGCACGATTCGCCTGACCGGCAACACAGGTAACATGGGAGGTATATCTCCGGGCACACGCCAACTGATTAACCTCTTTCACGAGTCAGCGGAAGAGCGCACGATAGATAATCGCCCTGTCTACAACCGGAATCACGTGGTTGGTGCTGGAACAGCCGAAACGACCTTTGCCATCAACTATGAAGGCAAGCCATATTACCAGCATGCATATTTTCACTATGTCAGACGCCGATTGACCGCTTTTGATCATACCGGCATCAGCGGCATGTACAATGCTGACGGATACACTGCCCAAGTAGATGGCAGGATTCCGCTGAGCACAGGCGCCAAGTTAGAGTCGCTCAACTACTTCATGGTAGCAACCGGACGAACAGACTACGGATCAGAATTCCTGTACAACCAGAATGAGCAGGGAAAGCACAATGTATATCATGCAGGTGTATATGCTACAAAACGATTCGCTAATCAAGGTACTCTGGTAGCAGGCATAAGCTATGAGTTAAGCCAATGGAAACATGATACGCTACAGTTCAGCAGAAACATTATGGATCATGACGGCGAAGGCTTTGAACCCTGGTATGCAGATGGCAACCTGCACAGTATCAACCTTTCTGTGCAATACGACCAACGTCTGTTGCCGTGGTTACGCATACATGCCGAAGGCTATAACGCGCTACTGCATTTCAATCCTACAATCAAGACGTGGAGTAATGACATGTACATGCAGGCTTTCAATGCCTCTGCTCCAACCTACTTGAATACTATAAACTGGACATCATCCGCCTTTACCGGAGGATTGCTGGAGAACGAGGCGCTGGCTATCGCCGAACATTGTTTGGCGCGGGGGCTTACCATGTACGCTCATTTAGGTGTATCGCTGGATGGAATACTTTTGGAGGATGGTCAATCGGTTGTTACTCCCAACTGGCTGGCCAAGTTCGCATTGGACTACAAGCCATGCGGATGGTTCAACATATCCCTTTCCATAAGTCATCATCGGATGAGTTATACATGGGACGAGTTACGTTACCTGAGTACAGGATATATGAATCATGGAGCGCGCCATCAACCCGCCGCCACACTATGGATGCATCAGCCCTCATACGCCGTACTTGATTTGCCCATCCGCTTCACATGGGGGCGAACAGGCAAACATGAAGTAGCTGTATTGAGCACGATACGCAAATACTATAATCAGTGGTACACCACCCGTATCGAAAGCAGCGACGACTATCGCATAGGGCTTCAGCCTATGGATGTGCTATCCGATCAGTTGGGCAAACGAACTCCGTATCTGCTATCAAACTGCGTGCGCTACACCTATACAGGCCGCAAGTGGTTCGTACAACTAAGTTGGCAGAGTTACCTCATGTCCGGCTTCAGCGCCTTGGGTAATGGCCCATTAAGCAATAATATAGGTATTTTATCGGAATCGACAGCCGATCCACGTACGCATCAAACGATAGCCTTCAGCAACTTGCCGTATCAGGGAACCGGACGTCTGAACCAAGACAGGGCGTACATAGCCCGACTGCAGGTAACCTATAACGCGTGCAAGTATTTCTCAATCGGACTGAGCGGAAAATTCAAGGACGGCCAGGCATTCACCAACTTCGAGGTACAAACTCAGACCAACGGCTCACAAACACAAGCTACTATATTGCCATACGATGCCCGCGGTATAAACACCGCCAATAATGCATTTGGCAAGCGCAAAGACGCCTTTTTCAATTTCGACCTGCGCGCCACAGGGCGATGGTGGGTTCGAGAGATTCCTATGTCACTGGAGGTACAATGCTATAACATCTACGATTTCGGCACAGCACTTACAGAGTACACATTTGATCGCGGCTACGATATACCGGCTCGCACGACCATGAGTATGTGCATTCCGCGCGGACTATTGTTTACCCTGCGGATAGGATTAGAAAAGGACCAACTATAAACCATGTTGCTCACCTGATGAAAACAATCAAGCCCTACATACAAGTTATTGGTTACTTACTATCAGTTCACTTAATCTGCCTGCTGTACTTAAGTATCTGCAGACTCCTGTTCTGCGCTGCAAACTTGCCGACAGAAGGTGTCGATTGGTCATTGCTACCTATGTCCCTGCTTATAGGTGTTAAATTTGACAACCTGATAGCATGTTACGTATCAGCCCTGCCATCCATCATTGTGCCGGCATGGGCGCTGTGCTCTCGACATCGCTCCAATTACCCGCAATTGATGAATCGTGTAATAAAAGCGGTTGTATACTATTATGCAATAACATATTCCATCCTGTTGTTTGTACATGTGGCTAATGCGCGGTATTACCACTTCTTTGACAATCACCTCAACATCGGTGTAACAGAATGGTTTGGCTTTGTAGGTGACACCGCCGGATTGCTTTTTGGTGATAAAGTGAATCTCATATTTCTAGGTATCGCTATTGTGATAATAGCACTTTACATATGGAGTATAACAGCCGTAACACGGCGTTTTGCTGACCGTTGGCAGACCTCTGACAAGTTTGGCAGCATACAATACGTATGGTGCTTCGTGCTGACAATACTATTGTGGGGTGCAGTATTCTGCGGCATACGCGGTAGTTTTCAACGCTACCCGCTGGATACCAGTTTTGCCTATTTCTGCGATGACCCATTCTACAATAAGTTAGGTATCAATCCTGTGTTCAACCTTGAGAAGAGTTTCGAATATAACAGCATAAAGATACCCGCCTTCATTACAGCCATTGACGAGCAGGAGGCTACAGCGTACGTGCAGCACGAACTGGCAATTAAACCGATTGATCCACTTCGTCCTCTATTGCGCGAAGGCAGCGTACACAGATGCATAGAAGGAACGCCGAACGTGGTGTTAGTATTCATGGAGTCAATGACAGCCGATAATCTGGAGCGGAAAGGAAACGGCGAGTGGTTGACACCTTTTCTGCGCAGCCTGCGCGACAAATCCATCTATTGGAGCAACTGCTATTCAACAGGTACGCACACCAACAACGGCATTGTAGGTGTACACTACGGTTTCGTTCCCAATTTTGCCAAATCCATCATGAACGGCAATACGAACATTTACACTGGACTACCGTATTTTCTGAAGCGCAACGGTTATGAGAACATATGTTTCATAACAGGTAATCCGCAGTATGACAGCATGAATTCCTTCTGGCGGGACAATCATATTCATCGTATCTACTCGCTATATGATTACGAACCCGGTGCTGCCGTCAATAACTACGGCGTGCCGGACAGTTACTTGTTTGACTACGGCTTGCGCAAGCTGGATGAATACAGCCAACAGGGCAAACCGTTCTTCGCATCGTTCCTGACTATCAGCAATCATGGGCCATATGTGGTCCCCAAGGCATACGAAGTCAGAGCTGAAAATCCAGAGCAACAGGTCATCGCTTATGCGGATGATGTGTTGCGCATGTTTATAGACTCCGCCCAGAATACGGATTGGGGACAGAACACTTTGTTTGTGCTGGTAGCAGACCACGGAACCAATCTGCCTTGCCCGTACGAGATGGTGCTGTCACACAATCACATTCCGGTATATATCTTCGGTGCAGGTGTCGAACCCGAACACGTTGTGCAACCGGCATCGCAAACAGACATATGGCCCACCGTACTAAGCATGCTCGGCATCGAGTACACAAATAACTGTACGGGTATAGACATCCTGAATGAATCGCGCCGTTATGCATTCTTTGTGAGTGACAACCACCTGGGTGTTTCCGACGGTGAATACTTCTGGTGCTACGGCTTGCAAACACAACGCGAATGCCTGTACCGCATAGGCAGCGAAGATAACATACTGCCCCGGGAATCCGAACGTGCTGCCGACATGCGCAGGTTCGGCCTTAACATGCAACGAGTTAACCTGATGGCAATTGACAAGAAATGGACAGCACCCTTAGAATAGCATTTGACGCCAAACGTGCATATCACAACCATCGGGGTTTGGGCAATTACAGCCGGGATGTAATCAGGCTCCTGACAACGTATGCACCGGAGAACGAATATCTTCTCTATGCCAGGCCGACGGACCAATACACGTTTGCGCACACGCAAACTATCTCCCCGAGAGGTGTATGGTCGTTAATGCCGTCTCTGTGGCGCAGTTTCGGTTGCGTGCACGATATGGACGGTGTGGATATCTATTGGGGCCTTTCGGGTGAATTGCCCTTCGGCATTCATCGCAAGCCGATCAAAAAAGTAATCACTATCCATGATGCGATCTTTCTGCGCTATCCGGATCTTTACAGTGCAGGTTACCGTCAGTTGTTCACCCGCAAAGTGCAATACGCATGTGACCATGCAGACATGATCATCGCTATCTCCGAGCAGACCAAACGAGACATCATGGATTTCTTTCATGCCGATGAGCGCAAAATACGTGTGGTGTATCAAGGCTGCAACAACCGCTTCCGTGAGCCGGTAAGTGAAAACAGCATGCAAATTGTCAAACAGCATTATGCCCTGCCGGACAAGTACCTGCTGATAGTGGGCGCTATAGAGCCACGCAAGAATATACAGAACCTGATTGAAGCAATCAGTCTGGCTGGGATAGAATTGCCGCTGGTGGCTGTAGGCGCACAGAACAAGTATGCCTTGCAGACAGCCGAACTGGCCAAAAAGCGCAAGGTGGAACTCATATATCTGCACGACCTGCCCTTTGCCGACCTGCCTGCCGTATATAAAGGCACCGAAGTTTTCTGCTACCCCAGTATATTTGAGGGGTTCGGCATACCTATTCTGGAAGCGATGTGCGTAGGTACGCCCGTACTGACATCCACAGGTAGTTGCTTTGCCGAGACGGGAGGCAATGCGGCGCTATACGCCGATCCGATGCATCCTGAAGAAATAGCACAACAGTTAACACGCATCCTTTCCTCTCCGGACATACGCAGGACAATGATTGAGAAAGGATATGAGCAAGCAAACCTGTTTACCGATGAAATAGTAGCAAACAATCTAATAAGCGTATATAAATCACTGAACGCACAACAATGATGAAGAATTGCCCATATAGACAGTACTCATGGCGTGATATAGTTGCCTGGCTGCCGGTGACAGGACTACTGATGGTGCTCAGCGCCTTGCCGTTCGAATGGTCGGCGTATCAGCGTATAGGTCTGTGTGTGTTAGCAGGCGGTTATGCTGCAGATTACATTCTGAACAAGCGCTGGCAGCAATTCGTATGGGACCGCGGCAAATGGATGTATGTTGTAATGCTGGCGATTGTTGCCATGTTCTTCATCCGCGAATGGTTCGACTCAACGGAACTGACAGACTACGCTTTTAGCCAGTTCCACCTGCACGAGTGGTTTCTGTACATTGGCATCGCAGGTATAGCGGGATTCTCTGACAAACTGCAACTGAAACACGTCGCATATGTGATGCTTGGTACATCGATTGTCATGCTGATGCTATGTATCGGTTTGTGTCTGACAACAAACGAGTACGACTATCTGGAACCATTCTTCCGCTTTAACATGATACGGCGTCACCACATCAATTCGCACATGGTAATGAATCTGTATATCAACACAGCCATTATCGTTGGATTCAGCGTGCTGCGCAGTGAACCTGCCAAATGGCGGAAAGGTCTGGTTCTGGCGGCTATACTGTTATCATGGCTGCTCATACTTATCTCCGACGGACGCACAGGTCAGGTAACCTCTGTGCTGGTAATGGCTGCTTGCCTCATATACGCACTGCCTCGAAAGCATTGGTATATAGGAGCCGCAGCCGGTGCATTGTTCGCAATTATACTGGGAGTATTCATTGCCAACAATCCCCGCGTATCGCTCGACAAGATGGCCAATGACCCGCGCCTGGCTATCTATGATTACTCTTGGCGCATGATACAGAAGGAACCGGTGAAAGGATACGGCTTATCCACCTTGAGCATCAAATATGTGGAAGAGGCTTATCTGGACTCTGTGATGTACAACGGATATATCCGCACTTTGCAAGCCTATCCGGATTTTGCCGAACTGGGCAAAACGATGAAGACCCATCACTCTCACAACGCATTCCTGCACTACTGGCTAATATTCGGCATCAGCGGTCCTATATTGCTGCTTGCGCTCTTCGGTACGGCGGCGCGCATGCCCATAGACAAGAAATACCGATTCTACCTATGGCTGTTCCTGCTGACGGTATTTATCCAATGTATGACCGAACCTGTCGGGCAGCATATCAAACCGCAGTTTATCACCTTCATACTGATAATATGGCAGTGCGCCAAACTGCCTGACACAAGTCCTAAAACAGATGTACAATGCGAATCCTGATTGACTTATCCATACTCAAGAACGTGCATTGCGGCTTAGGTCAAGTCGCACTCAACTACGGATACTACTTCCGCGATAGTTATTTACCTCAAGCCGGGGAGAAAATATACCTGCTTGTTCCCAAGGCATATATCGGTGCATTCGGTAACAAAGTGCGGTATATCCAGGCATGCAAGATCTATCGGATTATGCCGTGGCTCATCGGTATCAGGTTTGACGTATGGCACGCCATTCACCAGTTGTCTCGCTACCGGCCATTCGCACGGAACTACGTGCTAACTATCCATGATTTCAACTTTATCTACGAGAAGACAGGACCGAAGACGCAGAAATACCTTAATATGGTACAAAGAAAAGCCGACAAGGCGAAACGCATATGCGCTATCTCGGAATTCGCCAAAGCCGAAACAGAACGATATATACGCCTTGGAGACAAACACGTTGAGGTAATATACAACGGCATTGAGCGCATTGATCTCAAGCAGGAAGAAGCTGTACCGGGCATAAAACAACCATATATTTTCTCCATCGGTGAGAGTAAGGAGAAAAAAAATTTCCACGTGCTGCTGGACATGATGTCCCGTCTGCCGGAACTTCAGTTATACATTGCAGGTAAAAACAATACACCGTATGCCAACCGGATACGCAGCGAGATAGCGGAACGGAATATTACGAATGTACATTTGACAGGGGTGGTGAGCGAGGCTCAAAAAACCTGGCTCTACCGAAATTGTCAGGCATTTGTTTTCCCGTCGCTGTTTGAAGGGTTCGGTCTGCCCGTGGTTGAAGCCATGCTGTTCAACAAGCCTGTGATATGCAGCAAAGAAACCAGTCTGACAGAGATTGGTGGAGACCATGTAACTTTTTTCCCGAAGGGATATCCTGCTGGTGAATCTGCACAATTGATAGCCACTGCTGCTCTGACACCGGAGCAGGCAGAAAAGAACCGGCAGTATGCCTGTTCATTCACATGGGAACGACACATGCAGGCCTATCTGGCTATTTATCGTGAATCAGGCGTTTGAGCGCCTCGCTGTACGGACGACAAGTTGCTCGGAGCAATGTCTCCTGCATAGCATGGAAAACGGTATTCAGTGCGATACGCACACGGCGTTGCGGCAGAAAACGCCAGGATACCAATACGCGGTTACGGATAAAGACCGCTTTCACTTCATCTTTTGAGAAATGGCTGCCGATAGTTGCCGAATGCTGGTGAACAGCTTTTGCAGCGGAAGTGTACCAACTGAACCAGCCGCGTTGCTTTGCACGCAAACAGAGGTCCATATCTTCGAAATAAAACGGCGCATAACGGATATCATATCCGCCAAGAGCCGCCAACTTGTTTCTGTCCATGAGTGCCAGCCCTCCGCACAAGTACATTGTTTCACCTTGCGTACTTTCACTCACATTATCCGTGTAGCCTAACTTGCATCCGCGAACGGACAATATTTTCTTTCCCTCCTGGATATGCCCGTCACTCGGGTCACATATAGCACAGCTCACTCCAAAGCAATCGTCCCTCATACAGGACAGAAGCACACCTATGGTATCAGGTAGCAACTCCATATCCGTATTGAGCATCAGAACCGTATCCATAGTTGCGCAGGCTATACCTCGATTCGCCGCAGAAGAAAACCCTGTATTCTGCGCACTCTCAACCACTATAATATCAGGATACTGCTTCCTGAGATAGGCTACCGAATCATCGGTGGAGCCGTCATCCGAAACAATTATCTCACTTGCTGTCACAGATGAGTGGCACAGTGCTTTCCGCACGGAAGGCAGATAGCACTCCAACAGAGCACGACCATTGAAATTCGGTATAACAACACTGACACTGCTCATTTGCGGAACCTCCAAAAGCGTTTCCAATGCTTGAGAGTAAGGCTCGTGCACGTATCGGCATCAAAGCCGCGGGCTTGAGCATACTCACGGGCCAGCAAACGGAAAAAGTCCTCTTTGCCCCATAGTCGGCAGAAGTTACGGCAGGCGGTATCAAGACTGACAAACCGGTCGAACTGCATTCGGTTGATATCCACTATCTCAAATTGCACCTGACCGTTCTGATCATCTATATCAAAGAGTATATTCCCCGGCGAATAATCCAGATGCAGGATTCCCTGCTCATGCATATGCGCCGTGAACCGGGCAAAGGCTTTTACTACGGGTTCATATCCCTCAAGCGGATGGTGGCGGAACTCGTAGAAATTGCGGGAAAGAGAACTATAACGGCACACCAGATAGGATTCGCCCAATAATCCGCCTTGCGTTTGCAGAAGATAAGCAATCGGTTCGGGAGTAAAGACCCCATGCTCCTGCAACAGTACAGCATTTTTATAGGCACGAACGGCTTTGGGCGGACGCATAAAAGAATACACTAATCTGTTCAGGAATCGCGGTGAGTGAAAACGTTTTACACATACAGGACAACCGTCCGGGGCTGCTATGCGCCTGATCTGATTACGGGAATCGTATAGCACTTCACCCTGTGAAGCAAAAGTCTCGGGCAGTCGGGTTACCCACTCCTTCAGATGATTATATTTGGGGTTTACAACCAGATTCATACCAATCGGTTAACTATCTCCTCCGGAGTTATATCCATACAGCGGTTATCCCCGAACCGGCAGGGATTGTTGCCATAAATGGAACATGGCCGGCAGTCCAGTTCGCGCTGGATGCAATCCTGCTCACATTGCCCGTAGCCGAGGAAACCAGCATAAGGATGGGTTGCACCCCAAATGGATATAACGCGCGTGCCGACGAGTGAGGCCAGATGCATATTGCCCGAGTCCATGGTGAGCATCACACGCAGCCCACGGATAATCTCAAGTTCTTCCGCCATACTATATCTTCCGGCAACGGACTCTACTCCCGGGTATTTCTGTGCCCAACCATCCAAGATTGCTTTTTCCTTCTTGCCGCCGCCAAAAAGGATTATCTTCTCCCCATGTCCGCTCAGCAGTTCCACCACACGTTCCATCCTCTCAATAGGATATACTTTACCCGGATGGGCTGCAAACGGTGCAATTCCGATACCTGAAGCATCCGTTACCGAGGTAATCCTAGACTTCACTACATCCCATTGTATGGGGACACCCAATTCTGACAGCACCTCGGCATAACGTTCGGTCGTATGTTTGAGCGGCTCTTTTGACTTGCCTCTAATCAGCCGGCGTTTGTCGCTACGCCCCTTATCGACGGATGCCACTTTTGCACCTCTTATGCGCAAAAGGGTACGGATATACACCGAACGGATTACACCATGGAAATCTGCAACCAAGTCATAAGTACCAAGACCGGCAACTATCTCGCGGAGCGACTGCTTCCTGACATCCACGCCATGGAACAGCACATTAGGCGGCATATTGGCAAATATATCCGCAAAGCGCTGCTGGGAAAGCATCGTTACATACAAATCGGGATATTGCTCAGCAACAGCACGCACGACAGGTGCTGCCATTGCAACATCGCCCATAGCCGAGAACCGTATGACAAGCAGTCGTTTCACCTCCGGCGTTATTTCTTACCGTACAGGACGGGATTGAGCGTCGGGTCGTTATACATCTTCATCTGGCGATACACCTTCATGATGCGTGTGCCGTCAGCATAATCTGCCAACAACTGACTGATAGACATTGTCATATCCACCAATTGCTCCCTGAGCACAGCCATCTTGGCTACGCACTTGTCGTGCTGCTCCTGACTAACATCCGTACGATCTACCTGCTCCTGCATATGCCACAGTTTGACATGCAGAATACTCAGGCGGTCAATCGCCCAGGCAGGACTCTCCGTATTGATACGCGCTTCCTGTTTGGGAGTGATTGCATGATACTGCTCCCAAAAATAACTATCTATACGCTCAACCAGATCCGTGCGGTCCTGATTGCTACGGTCGATACGGCGTTTGAGAGCCAACGCATCCGTAGGATTGATCTGCGGGTCACGGATAATATCCTCCAGATGCCACTGAACGGTGTCAATCCAGTTCTTGAGATATAGGTCGTGCTCAATCGTACTCGGATTGTACGGATTGTGGATAGGTGCATCCACATTATCAGTACCGTGATAGTCCTCAACTGCCTGTGCAAAAATGAGGTTGCATTGTTCTACGAAATTCATATAGTTACCATTTTTTGATTATACCTTGTTTGCTGACTGTAATCATTCCTCCGAACTGATTACCGTACTGCGTGCCGAAATCGCCGGCTAATGCAACGCCGAACTCCAAGTCCCACGCTTGAGGAACACGTTTCTTCACCTCCAGCAGAATGGCTGTATTACGGCTTATAGCCGGAGATTTGTATGTGCCGTAATTGTCGGCATACGTACATAGGGCACGATACCGGAAGCCGTAAATATCTCCGCGAATACCGGCGTGGTACGCCCATACGCGGCTGTTAGAGGGGCTCATCAGCGGGGAACCTATTGTTCTGCCGAAAGATGTCCAGCCCTGCTGATAAATGTAGTTCATATAGTAGGTGTCATTGCCGCCGAACACCAGCCCGTCACGGTCGTGCCACGGTCCCGACTGGTCGGTAGTCTGCAACACTTCTAACGTCACGGCACTGATAAACGGCCAATACTGCTGTTCGGCACTTATGCCCCACAATCCGTCTTTCGCATTCATCGTAGCACCTATGAAACGCACCGGTCCGTCTTCGTTAATGTTCTGCCAGTACGCATTCACATGCCATTTATCGCCTTTGGCAGTCAAACATAACTGCTGGCTGAACAGGTGGTTGCCCTGCGCGTTGAGAAGTTCGTTGGATGTCGTACCACCACTCTTCCCCAATGCCACATGCCAAAATGACGCAAAATCATTGCCCAATTTTCCATGCACACGTGATACTCCTCCCCACTGCGCTGCATGGTGGAACTCATAACTGATATTCACCGGCAACTTGCCTCCCACGCGCGCGCCTATATATTTATGGTGCAACAGTGTACCTTTGACCCAGCCGTTGTTGTCACCCAGCCAGCCATGCGTCAAACCTCCTTTAATTTCAGCATAGCCGAATAATCCCGGTATAGCAGTCCAGCGGTCTATACCGATGCTGATGCGCGGTATCGGATGAGCATTTTGCGATATAAGGATACTCCCGCTACTCAGTTCAGGATCTCCTGCTCCGAAATATTGCGACTTGATACCTACCGTTATATCCACTATGTACAAGCGCACGTGTACATACAGTTGGTTGAAGAATCCAGTGTATTCTATGCTTCCCGATGCAGGCGCTCCCGCAATCCGCCCGCTCAACGCTATTCCGCCATCGTAATCAAACCAGCGGTTGTCACGTGTAGCTGGTTTGACCACTCCCAGAGTGAGTGAACCGCTGAATGGCATTGTAGAGACTGCTCCGTTACGGTTGGCATGCAGCCATGTAGGAGCACCTATGCCGCTTGAAGCCAACACACCTGCCTCACCGACGTACATCAGTTGTTCATGACAGGTATCCGGCTCTGCCATCGGCAGCGGCCACCAATCCCACGCTTTTGCCTGTAGCGAGCACAGCGCAAGTAATACTATGAGCAGTTTAGTCCTCAATACGATATAAAGTGTTTAGTACTGTCCCTTTCTCATCCCTGCCAAGCCCGAAGTAAACCTTTCCGTTGATACTGAATGCTATCTGATTTTCCGCTCTTCCCCCGGGCATTTCTCCGCAATAAGTCCAGCGGTCGGCATCAGGAGAATAACGCCATATCTCTGCAAACACTTCCCCACCGGTATATTCACCGCCAAAATAGCGCCCGCCGAACACATAGATATTGTCCTTCCCGACACCACACGCACTATACTCCCGTCCTTTAGCGGGTAATTTTCTGCACGCAGTCCATTTATCGGACGGTAAATCCATTGTGTACCACTGGGTGAGGTTGCCCGTGTTAAAGCCCAGGCCGTAATATGTCTTGCCGTGACAAGTGGCACCGACTCCGCAAAAGGCAGAATATGCCCGGAGATGACTTTCTGCAATCGAACACCATTCATTCGTCTGCGGAAGGTAATATCGTATATCACGTGAGAAACAGGACGTTGAGCCATAGATTGCATAAATGCGTTCATCCACCTGATACAGCGTAGGAGCAATTGTCGTCTTATCAGGATAAGCCGCCAAGGAATCCCATTTTCCGGTTGCAGGACTCCAGCGCCACCAGTCATGCAGATAATACTCCTCCATATATATTTTTCCGCTGGCAAAGCCCAACCCTAGATACAAAGCGCCATCATAAGCAATCATTGCGGCGTGTACACGCGGTCTCAAAGGTGTGACGCCCAAATCAGTCCAGGTGTCTGTCTGCGGGTCGTACTGCCATAAATCATTCAAATAATTGCCATCCGCATCCCGGCCGCTAAATACATACCCTTTGCCATCAAGCGCACATGCACATGCGCTCGCCCTGCCCACCGGTATCGGTGCGCATTTCTGGACAGGCAAATATACTTCCTGTTTGCTTGCGCATGCAGTCAAACCGAGCAGAACCGACAGTACTATGTAACCGAAATTCTTCATTCTATCACTCTTCTGAATCGCATTCGTCAACGATTAACCGGTTATATATCATACGATGGATATACTGCTGGATATACGCCTTCAGATAATCCGTCATAGGTGCTGTTGCTTCAGGATCAACAGTCGCTACGATATTGGTAAGCAAGCAACGATCGGAACGGAAATTATATACGCCGGTTACGTTCTCCCCATCAAACTGCACGAGCAGGCTGTCCGAGAAAATTTGATACAACGGCGCATTGTAGCATACGGCGTAGTTGTGCTTTTTATGTCCGCCAAGTGCGTCTTCACCGAATGCGAAGAACCCGTCATTATAGTCCACGCTGCGTAACACAGACGGCATAATATCCGTCTGGCTCACGACATCGGGGCGTTGGGATGCGCGTAAGCATGTCGGACAATAGAAGGCAACCGGCACTTCGTACACGCCTCTTGCATTCGTATATTCCGGTAACGAAAGTCCGTTCGTGTGATCGGCCGTTATGACAAACAGTGTATGGTCAAACCATGGTTGCCGGCTTGCTGTTTCGAAGAACCGCCGCAAGGCGTAATCGGTGTAACCTATCGCCTCGTGTATCGGTAGCGGCCCTTTCGGGAATACGCCCTCATAACGTTTGGGCACCTTGAATGGATGATGGCTGGAGGCTGTGAACACAGCGGTCATAAACGGCTCCTGCATTGTGTTCATCGTCTGTGCGTAGTATTGCAGGAACTCCTCGTCCCATATAGCCCATGTGCCGTCATATGCACTCTTGTCACCGAACTCGTCCATTCCGTAATAGCGTCCGAAACCGGCACTCCGTGCATAGGCCTGAAAACCCATACTGCCGTTCGGGGCACCGTGGAAGAAAGCCGTCTGATAGCCTATCCGCTTCAGGCAATCGGCAATCGACGAAACAGCGTTTGTAGAGTAGGGCGTCACGATATACGGCTCGATGAGCATCGGTATGGACGACAGCACGGAAGGCATGGCGTCTATACTCTTGCGACCGGATGCATAGGAGTTGCTGAACGTTACGCTCTGCGACAGCAGGCTGTCCAGGAACGGTGTGTAGCCACTGTATCCTTCCATATCCTGATTATAAAAACCGATATATTCCTTACTAAAAGACTCCAGAATAAGCACCACGACATTCAGATTGCCGTACCCGTTGGGGGTCAGATATTCTTCCCTGCCGGCATGAACAGGTGTCATGTGCTCGGGCAGTTCATCTGCTGTGAAATACTTCGGCTCAACATATTGTTGGTTCTCCAGTGACTTCATCAGCGAGAACGGCGTGTTCAGCACCAGCGCACTTTCACGCGGTGTATTCGTGTACTGCATGGCGTTGCTTACCGTTATAGGCCGGGTGTATTTGCCAAAACCGCCACGTATGCCAATAACATAGAAATATACGGTCACCAGAAGAATAACCGTCTCACAAAGATAATAGACTACAGGTTTGACGCAACAGCATCGGAACGTTTTACGCGTAAAGAAAAATAATATCACCAGTACAGTTATGCCAAGCAACGTTACATACCAATACTGCACTACACCTTGTCCAATGATACTTAACAAATTATGATCATTGGCGAACTCGGAGAAGAACGTGCACGTCGTGCGGCGGTCTGTAAAAGGGATATATGCTATATCCGCCGTATTGATAATCAATCCTATCGCATTGGGTACAAGAAACAGCCACGCCAACACCGTCTGATACACGCTATTCTCTCTCCAGCGTGTAGGCAAAGGTAACAGCATGCCTACCACATATAACGAACTCAAATACAGAACCGCTGTCAAGTCGAACCGTACGCCACCGCCAAGAATCTCCAGTAGATGTCTGCCGTCAATATTCGGAAACATTGATCCGTTTATCAGGTAGCACATTGTTCGCAGAAGGCTGTAGAGTGCCAGCACCAGTGCAATATTGCATGCTGCTACGACCCAAGGATATCTACAGAAGTTCTTCATCAGGATGGCATAACTATTATACTTTCGTCTTGCGCTTGAGCTCAAAGTCCCTGCCGAGGTAATTGTTGCGAACGATGGGATTGGCAGCAAGTTCTTCGGGCGTGCCGTGGAAAAGAATCTTACCTTCGAACAACAAGTACGCACGGTCGGTTATGGACAGTGTCTCGTCCACGTTGTGGTCGGTGATAAGGATGCCTATGTTCTTATCCTTGAGTCGCCACACCACATCTTGGATCTCCTGTACGGCAATAGGGTCAACACCGGCAAACGGTTCGTCCAGCATGACGAACTTCGGTTCGATAGCCAGACAACGTGCAATCTCCGTCCGGCGGCGCTCGCCACCGGATAGACGGTCACCGAGGTTCGTGCGAACGTGCTCAAGGTTGAACTCCTTGATCAGTTGCTCCAGTTTCTCACGCTGGTAATCCCTGCTGAACTCGGTCATCTCAAGTACGGAGAGGATATTATCCTCCACGGTCATCTTCCTGAACACCGAAGCCTCCTGCGGCAAGTAACCTATACCGAGTTGTGCACGTTTGTACATAGGGTAGGAAGTAATATCTATGTCGTCAAGGAATATCTTACCATTGTTGGCAGTTACCAGACCTGTAGTCATGTAGAACGTAGTTGTTTTGCCGGCACCGTTGGGACCGAGCAGACCTACTATCTCGCCTTGCTCCAGGTGGATACTTACATCGTTAACTACGGTACGTTTGCCGTACTTCTTATACAAGTGTTCTGTACGTAGCGTTTGCATAGAACGTTAATTTTCTGCTATCAGTTTTCAATCTCGAGCGATACAGGGCAATGGTCGCTGTGTACTGCGTCGCTGTGAATACGTGCATCGCGCAAGCGTCCGCGCAATGGTTCGCTTACCCAGAAGTAGTCGATACGCCAGCCGGCGTTGTGGGCACGTGCTCCGGCACGGTAGGACCACCAACTGTACATCTCAGGCGCCTGGCAGAACACGCGGAACGTATCTACCAGTCCCGACTCCTGCCACCGATCCATCCACTCGCGTTCTTCCGGCAGGAAACCGCTGACACCAATCTGTCGCTCAGGGTGATTGATATCAATAGGCTTGTGGCAGATGTTGAAGTCGCCGCATATGATTACATTCTCACGCTCCTTACGCAGTTCGTTCAGCCACTTGAGGAACACTTCCAAAAAATCCATCTTGAACTCCTGACGTATATCTCCTGTTGTCCCGCTGGGCACATATACGCAGACCACAGTCAGTTCGCCGAAATCGGCACGTAGCACACGTCCCTCGCGGTCGTAACGGTCACTACCCATGCCTGCCACCACCTTGTCGGCAGGTTGCTTGCTGAAGATACACACGCCCGAATAGCCTTTCTTTTCCGCCGAGTGGATATAACTTGTGTAACCGAGTTCGGCAAAAGCGGTTGTATCAATCTGCTCGGGCTGTGCCTTGCTCTCCTGAATACAGAAGACATCGGGGTTGGCGGTCTGCAACCAGTTCAACAGTCCTTTGCTCAGTGCCGAACGAATGCCGTTGACATTATACGAGATCAGTTTCATTGCTCACTATCAATATAAGGTTATAACTTTTGTTTGTTCCTAACATATCACTTTTGCTTGTTGCCTAACATATCATAATATACTCCGTTGTGCAGTAGCAACACTCTGCCGTCACGGATCACTTTTTGCATACAAGCGTCGGTCTGCCGGAAGACCGGCTCAACGTCAAGATGTATTGTTTTGCCTCCGCCTTTGACCTGGAAGTATATCAGCCTATTCTGCTCGAATATATTCGTCACGGGGTAATCAGTCAAATCGGTAAAGGAATCGGAGCCTGAGGGATAGGCATCCGTTGTTTTGCCCAGATATCCTGAATAATTATTGTCCGGAGCACTACCGTCAGCCTCAATGAGGTCAACGCCCATCACCCGTTCGCTGTTATTCACCGAGTTGTACATCCACTTGTTGGCATCGTAACGGATCCTGGTGACCAGCAATCCGTGTCCCGGGAGATACTGATCCCAACCTTGCTTTTGCCTATTCTCAAGCATATAGAACGAGGTAGGGCTCGGGTTTAGTCCGCTCATGTTATGTACGCCAGAGGCAGTCAATAGCACGGCGCAGTTGGCTTCATTCAGGTCGGGCAGTTCGACATCACAAGCGGTATTGATCAGTGTCGGCGTGAGCCACCCCATAAAGAAGCGCTCGTAAGACGAGTATGCCGGAGGAGTATTGCCGTCATTGTTATACGGACCATAATCGAGGATATCCCACGAACCCATCGTTTTGTGTCCCGCCTGATTGGTGGTATAGAGATCCGGCAAGCCTAACACGTGCGAGAACTCGTGGCAGAACGAACCTATACCGTCGTGCTGCCTGCTGTTGTAATCCATTTCGTTGGAGCAGGCATAATTATCCACCACCAATCCGTCCACTACACAGCTGACACCGGTGTAGGATAGGGCGTAGTTGTGCGGCCAGATATAATCAGAGCCAGCGCCATCCGACTCGCTATAGCCGGCATAGAACACGTACACAAAATCCACACGTCCGTCGTTGTTGTTGTCGTACAACGTGAAGTCCACCTGATCATCAACAGCCTCACACGCCTCTTTGATCATCATATCCACATTGGAGTCGTTGTCCTGGGAATCGTTCTTGCCGTAATACTGATAGTTCATCGAAAGCGTAACCGGTCCAACTACGTCGAACACGGGGTTATACTGCCCGAACGAGCTGTCATGGAAATATTGCTTTGCACTGCCTTGGGATTTAATTATCGTACGCCGACCTTGGGCGTTGTATCCCGTATATTGGCGGGTATAGTTTTGTCCGTTGAGCATCGAATCTATCTCTGCCAGGGGCGTGGTGAACTCCTTATTGGCAAAACTAACCAGAATAACCAATCCGCGTGGTGCGGGATTGATTTCCGCGCCGAGCATCTTCTGGCGGTGTGCGTATCTCGGGTTATTCATTCGGAGTTCTTGCAGTTCATCGGCAGAAGGCATAGGCGCAGGGTTATAAAAGCCCGCGTTGTCACGCTCAAGCATTGCGCCTTCGGCATCGGTGTAATAGTGAAAGAATGCGTCACCATGCAGGTACGCCGTTATCTGTGTACCATCGGGTTGGGTCAGAGTGATAGCATCTCTGCGTGCCGGTTTGGCGGACAGAGACAAGGGAAGCAGGCACAGTGCCAATATAGTATAAATATATGGTTTCACGGGTTATGATAGATTAATTGTCTTGTTTCACCCCATACACGGAGTATATGTGCCCATTGCTGTGAATGAGCAGTTGTCCGTTGGTGAGCGTCTTGTAGACAGGTTGTTCTGCGACAACGGAAGAAACGCCCGTCGGGGGATCGACTTTTTTGCCGCCACGGTACACAAAACGTATAATACCATCGGTCATCGTGATATCCGTGATTGCGTGGTCGGTAATAGCGGTGTACTCGGTAGCACCGGCAGGAAACAGATCTCCGGGTTTGCCATCATATCCGTTGTCCGGATTTTTTATGTTATATGCAGGTGTCAGTCCGTCCGCCTCAATCAGGTCAATGCCCAGATCGGCAGGGTCGTTGTTCACCATGTTGCCGCTCCACAGCGATGAGCGGTAGTGAATACGCGTAAGCATCAGTCCGCTACCCGGCACACCTATATCCCAGCCTGTGCGCTGTTTGTTCTCCAGCAGGTAGAATGTTTCGGGATCGGGCTGCAAGCCGTTCAGGTTGTGGGTATCTGTTTCGCAAATGAGATACGCCTTGTTGGTTTGGGCTACGTTCTCCAGGGTGAGCGTATCGCCTTTGGTTATTAGTTCGGGTGTCAGCCAGCCCATATAGAACCGCTCGTAAGCGGTATATGAAGGCGGCGTATGCATGTCGTTGTTGTAGGGCCCATAGCACATTATATCCCACGACCCCAAGAGTTTCTCGTTGTGCGCACCCGATCCTGTCGAATATGTATCAGGCAGCCCCAGCGCGTGCCCGAACTCGTGGCATAACACACCTATACCGGAGATTACCTTCTTCGTAGTTGTGGAGTAATAGCCGTCCAACTCGTTGCTAATCTCGTAATTGTAAATTTTCTTTCCGTCAAACTCGCGGGGATTGCTGCCATATCCGGCAGATACTACATTCCAATAATGCGGCCAAGGCAAGTTGCATGCTACAGGAATCAGGTCAGTGGTAGGCGGATCGTTCTCACCGAAACCTGCAAAAAAGACATATACCAGATCGACCTTGCCGTCGTTGTTCGAGTCGTACTCGGTAAAATCTACCTGCTCATCCACCAACGCACATGCCTCGGTCACCATATATCCGGCTCGGGTAGTGGACTTACATCCTCCGCCGTAATATGCATAACCGTTTGACAGCGTTACAGGACCTACTATATCAAACTGCGGGTTATACTGCCCCATCGACTGATCGTAGAAGTATTGGCGTACACTGCCTGTTGCTCCGTCTTTAGTCCAATTGACAGCATTGAACATCGAGTCAACGTCTGCAGCCGAAGAGACCAGTTCGTAATCGGTGAAGTTAGCCATTATCACCAATATACGCGGAATCATCGTACGCTGCCCTACCGCTTGCTCAGCAGCAGGCATTTTGGCTATACCGCTACGATTTCTTAATTGCTCCTGCCACTCCGCGCGGCGTGAAGGATCACGCGGCGGAACGAGTGCCATTGCTGACACCGAGCAACACAACAACAATACAGGCAGAATACGTTTCATAACAAAAGGGAAATTGGGGAGTTAGTCTTTTTTGATTTTCTGTATGCCATGTTTCTCCAGCCAACGCAGCTCACCTTTGCTGCGTTTGGTTGCGTCATGAGCAGTACGGCAGGTGCGTGCAGGCAGAGCTCGCATGCCTTCGCCTTTGATTTTGCGTTTCTTGAGTTTGCAGTAGCAGATCTTGCCCTTCTTATCCTCCATAACTTGCCATCCATCGACAGTCATCATGAAGTGGTGGCGTTCGTCACCGCGCAAGAAGACGTGCAATGTGTCGCCGTTAGGCTGAACACGTTCGATCACTCCCGGACGTGCCGGCACACGCGCCGGCTGCTGTGCGCAAACGTTGAGCGTGAACGCCACACAAGCAAAAAGTATAAGCGCTATTTTTTTCATCTTACAGAAATGTTTGTTGTTGTTAGTATGTGTCAAACTTCGATTTACTACCGACAAGACCCCGAGTATTGTCTAGGATCACCCCGATAAAGTATCGATATACCCTCGATAAACCCCCGATCGAACGGAACGTTTTTGTTACTTGTGCACCTTTCGTATCTCTTGATACAACTGCGAGGCAAAGACAAAATTGTTGAGTGCTTCGTTGTCAGCGTGGAAGATCTCGTTGCGCGAACCTTCCCACTCCTTCTTGCCGCCTTTGAGGAAGATAATGTTGTCGCCCACCTCCATGATGGAGTTCATGTCATGTGTGTTGACAATGGTGCAGATGTTATACTCCTGCGTAATGTCCTGTATGAGTTTGTCGATCACGAGTGAGGTTTGCGGATCGAGTCCCGAGTTCGGTTCGTCGCAGAACAGGTATTTCGGGTTGAGTGCAATGGCACGGGCGATAGCGACGCGCTTCTGCATACCTCCGGAGATCTCGGACGGCATAAGTTCCAGAGCATGTTCGGCTATCTGCACACGTTTGAGGCAGAAACGTGCCCGTTCCTCCATTTCGCTTTGCGACATCTTACCGAACATCCGCAGCGGGAAGAGTACGTTCTCCAGAACGGTCATTGAGTCGAACAACGCCGATCCCTGAAACAGTACACCTACCTCGCGGTGCAGCATCCGGACCTCGTTTTCCTTCATATCCGGCAGGTTACGTCCGTCGTACTCAATCCGTCCGGAAGTGATCGTGTGAATACCGATGAGCGATTTGAGCAGGACTGTTTTGCCGCTACCCGACTGCCCGATGATCATGTTTACCTTGCCGTCCTCGAAGGTTGCATCCACGTGGTTGAGGACAGTTATGCCGTCCTCAAACGTCTTTACTATGTCTATAGCACGAATCAATTTACTCTTTACCTTTCAATTAATGGTTGGTGAGGTAGGTTTACAATAGTAACCTTGAGAGGACAAGGTCTAACAAGAGGATAATGATGTTGGAGTTCACCACGGCGTTTGTCGAGGCTTTGCCGACCTCCAGCGCGCCTCCGCGGACCATATAACCGTAGTACGCGGACAGCGAGGTTATAACATACGCAAAGAAGAGCGACTTGATAATACCGTACCAGACAAAGTACGGATTGAAGGCGTACTGCACACCCACCAAATAGTCCGCCACGGTGATTATATCCGTGAACGCTCCTACCGCCCATCCGCCGACCAGGCCGATGGCAGTTGACAAGATAACCAGCATAGGCATCATTGTCATGAACGCCAGGATCTTAGGCAGTATAAGGTAGTTGGCAGAGTTCACGCCCATGATCTCCATTGCATCAATCTGTTCGGTGATACGCATGGAGCCAATCTCCGAGGCAATGTTCGAACCGACCTTACCTGCCAAAATAAGACAAAGAATGGTGGAGGAGAACTCCAGCAGCAATGTCTCGCGGGTAAGCAGACCTACAATATACTTGGGAAGAAACGGATTCTCGGTGTTCGTCTTCGCCTGAATAGTCAGGATAGCACCGATGAACAGGGAGATAACAATCACGATCGGGAGCGACTGCAATCCCTGCTTCTCCAGTTCGCGGCTATATTGCTGCCAGAACATCCTCGAGCGATCAGGCAAGCGGAACACGCGAGCCATCAATACCCAATATTCTCCGAAATGCTTAATTATGTTCATTGTTCAATAGATGTCAGAGATCAGAGGTCAGTTATCCGTTTTGCTTGAACAGCATCCGTACAGCGTCAGTAACACGTGCGACCTCTACGACTTGAATACCTTTTACAGTCTGATGTTTTTGTCCAGCAGGGATCATGATACGCGAGAATCCGAGTTTGCGTGCCTCGCCTATACGCTGGTCGATGCGGTTGACAGGACGGATCTCGCCCGCCAAGCCGACCTCGCCTGCCATGCAACAATCAGTGGGCAGGGAGATATCCATTGAGGAGGACAATACAGCCACCAGCACCGCCAGGTCGATAGCCGGGTCGTTGACTTTCAGTCCGCCGGCGATGTTGAGGAACACATCTTTTGTCAGGAGTTTGAAACCTATACGTTTCTCCAGTACGGCAAGCAACATGTTCAGCCGTCGTGAGTCAAACCCTGTGGACGAGCGTTGCGGCGTGCCGTATGCGGCAGAGGATGTGAGCGCCTGCACCTCGATGAGCAAGGGACGTATCCCTTCCACGGCTACGGCTATCGAGATACCCGAGAGGCCTTCTCTGTTCGCACTGAGCAGCAACTCCGAGGGGTTCGTTACCTCGCGCAGTCCGTCCTGCTGCATCTCGAATATACCAATCTCCGAAGTAGAGCCAAAGCGGTTCTTTTGCGCACGCAGCACGCGGTACATGTAATGCTGGTCGCCCTCGAACTGCAGAACGGTGTCCACAATGTGCTCCAGCACTTTCGGTCCGGCGAGCGAACCTTCCTTGGTTATGTGCCCGACAATGATAAACGGCGTGTTGGTCTCCTTGGCAAACTGCAGGATACGTGCGGCGCACTCCCGCACTTGGGACAGCGAGCCGATGGTAGCCTCTATTGCCTCCGTGCCGATAGTCTGGATCGAATCCACAACGACGATATCGGGTTTTAGTTGCTTGGCGTGCTCCAGAATTTTCTCCAGCGATGTTTCTGCCACGATGTAGAGGTTCTCGGGGTTACCGGCTATACGTTCGGAGCGCAGTTTGATTTGCTTGACCGACTCCTCGCCGCTGGCGTAGAGTGTTACGGCCGAGCCCATCTGCATCAGGACTTGTAGTGCGAGCGTTGATTTGCCTATACCCGGTTCGCCGCCCAAGAGCACGAGCGAGCCTGGCACCAGACCGCCGCCGAGAACGCGGTTGAGTTCGATACTACGCATATCGATCCGGCGATCCTCCTGTACGCTCACGTCCTGCAGTTTCTGCAGTGTTGAGCCGCTGCGCTGGCGTACACCTTTAGCCGGTGCGCCGCTCTGCACTACCTCCTCAACCATTGTACCCCACTCGCCGCAGACAGGGCAACGACCTAACATCTGCGAGGCTTTGGCACCGCAGTTGGAACAAACGTATGTAACTGTTGCTTTCATGTTTGAGAGAAACGGTCTTTGCTCATTCAGCGTAGCAGTCTAAACCGCATATGTGTGGCACTCCTGCGCCATAACGGTGTTGTCGAAGACTGCTTTTGCCTCCTTGAGGAACTCCTGATGATCGTCCACGCGAGCCGAGTAATGCCCGATGATAAGTTGTCCGACATGTGCCTTCATCGCAATCATCGCAGCCTCAGCGGCAGTGGAGTGCATAGTACTCTTGCAGCGGTCGGCATACTGCTGGATGTACGTTGACTCGTGGTACAGGGTCTGTACTCCATCGATGATAGGAATAACTGTTTCGGTGTAGCGGGTGTCAGAGCAATAGGCGTAACGCTTCACAGGCTCCTTGTCGCGGTGATGCTCGGTGAACAGGAATCCGCAGGTGGGCACTTTGTGCTTGAGCGGGATCGTGGTGACGCTGACTGTGCGGTCTTCGAAGATCACCTCGCACTTCCGGGGATTAACAGTATGGAAGATCACCTCGTACGACATTCCTTCGCAGTGGTAGTCGAGCCAAGGTTGCAACAAGCGTTCGAGGTCAGCCGGTGAATAGATGTGCAGCGGCTGTGTGCGCCCCATCATAGCGAAAGTAGAGATCAGGCCGATCAGTCCGAAGCAGTGGTCGCCGTGCAGATGGGAGATAAAGATGTTATACAGCCGTGCGGTCTTCAGCGCCATGCGGCGGAACCATATCTGACTACCCTCACCACAATCAATCATGAACGACTTGTCACACAACTCCAGCACCTGACATGCAGGTGAGTTCTGGAACGTAGGCAGAGCACTGCCGCAGCCTAATATGTGCAATTCGTTATTCATAAAACGCAAAAAGATCAAGATAAATCACGAGAAATCAATTGCCCTTCTTCAGTCGTTGCTGGAGTTTGATGTTTGCGATTACGTTCTTTGTTGTTTGCGGGAAATCGCCGTTCATGATCCATCCGTAGTATCCGGAATCCTTGACGAGCACTTCGCTGACCGGGACATCTTTGTACTTGCCGAAAGCAAAGACCACCTCGCCATTGGCGTTGTATGACAGTTTACCCGCCAGGTCAGCGAAACGTTGTGAAGGAGCGGAGTATTGGGCCAGCCCTTCGACAGTATGCGGGAGGTCTTCGTAGCGTTCGGCCTGCGCCAGCAGCACCTCGTAAGTAGCCATGGTGTCGGCGTTAGCGGAGTGCGCGTCCGTCAGATCTTTGCCGCAGTAGAAGGCGTAAGCTGCGCTGAGCGTGCGCTGCTCCTTGCGGGTGAAGATAGTGAAGACGTCAATCATGTTGCGGTCGGCTATGTCGAACGCCAGTCCGGCACGCAGGAACTCCTCGCCCAACAAGGGTACATCGAAATGGTTGGAGTTGTAGCCTGCTATATCTGCTCCCTCGAACACGGATGCCACCTCCCGTGCGATCTGAATGAAAGTCGGGCAGTCCTTGACATCATCGTCGTAGATACCGTGCACTGCAGACGCCTGCTCGGGGATATGCATCGTGGTTTCGAGTCCCATAGCGTCAATTATAGTAGGACGTACGCGGTATGTTTTGCCCTCCTTGGTGCCGTTGGGAAAAACCTTGTAGTACGAGAGTTCGACTATTCTGTCCTTGGCAATGTTGACGCCCGTTGTCTCCAGATCAAAGAAGACAAGCGGGCGGGTTAATTGTATCTTCATACGACACGATTAATCGTTCAACAACATAGGCATGAGCAACATGAGCAGTTCCTCGTTCTCCTCGTTCTCGGTAGGCAGGATCAGTCCTGCTCGTGCGGGATCGGCGAGTTCGAGTTGTACCTCCTCGGACTCGATAGCACCGAGGATCTCGCACAAGAACGGTGCTTTGAATCCGATAGCCATCGGCGTGCCGGCGTACGAACAAACGAGTTTCTCCTCGGCTGCAGTAGAGAAGTCGATATCCTGGGATGAGATTGTCACGCTATTCTCAGCGAGTGCCAGGCGGATCAGTGCAGTGCTGGTGTTGGCGAAGACAGCCACACGTTTGCAAGCCGAGAGGAGCGTGAGGCGGTCGATCGTCATGATATTGGTGTTGTTCTGCGGGATAACGGCATTGTAGTTCGGGTAGCGTCCCTCAATCAGTCGGCAGATGATAGCTGTATTGCCGAAGGTGAACAGCACGTTGCGTGCACCGAAGCGTACATCGACTTCCTCGTCGCCCTTGAGCAGAACGTTCTTGAGGAGCGTAGCAGGTTTCTTGGGAAGGATGAAACTTGCGGGCTCATCGACGTGTACGGAAGTGTTAGTGTAACGCACCAGTCGGTGAGCATCGGTTGCGACGAGTGTAGCCTTCTCGGGCGTGAGGTCGAAGAAGATACCGTTCATCACGGGTCGGAGTTCGTCCTCGGCGGTGCAGAAGATTGTTTTAGAGATAGCCGCGAGCAGCAGATCGCTTGACATTTTGAAGGCGTGGCTGTCCTGCTCTGCCTCAAAGGGGATTTCCGGGTACTCGGTGCCGTTGACGCCCACAACGGAGTATTCACCGTTGGGCGAACTGATTGTCATGCCGAAGTTCTGCTCGTCGATCTTGAACTGCAGTGGTACTTCGGGGAACTGCTTGAAGGTCTCAATGAGGATCTTGGCTCCGAAAGCTACGGTGCCTGCGCCCTCAGCGTTTTCAACCTCGAGGCGAGTACGGATAGTGGTTTCGCCATCAGAAGCTGTCAACGACAACTGGTCGCCCTCCAGGCTGAACAAAACATCATCCAGGATAGGAAGACTGTTCTTGCTGCCAATCACACGGCTGACTGCTTGCAGCTGATTGAACAGCCGTGTACTCGATACTTGAAATTTCATACTTGTATAATTTATTTAATTTGTTTTCACTTTCTCCATTTACTTTTCCCATTCACTGTACATTTTCTTATATCTTAAGAAAAGCCTACAAAGTTACGAAAAAAATATCAAATTTGCAAATTTTTGCGGATAAAAATGTCAACACGTCTCAAAATACTTGTATTTTGGGCCAAAAATGAGCATTTGAGAGCATTCGATGCAAACTTTTGCGTAAGATTTGCTTGTTATGCTCGGCGATGAGATTTGCGCATCCAGTGGGACAAATGCCAGTGCGCGAAGGATATTGCCAATCATCTCGGGCGTGGCGGGCGAATAGTGACGGTATTGTGAGGATAGGCGATAAGAGCGATGAGGTTGAGATTATCACCTACTAATCACCTACTGATCACCTATTATTCACCTACTAATCACCTACTAAATGATCGAAACACAAATAATAAAATAATAGGACTTGAGGGGAGATCCCGGAAGTCAAGAGCAGCGCACAAATCAACCTAAAAGTCCTAAATTAACAAAACAATAGCAATATAATACAGAAAACAAACAGTGAACACTACAAGAAACCAAGCGGTACAGAAAAAACAGAATTTACAACCGTCCTACACGTACACCTAACTTGACAAATGCAAAGTGGTCGCAATCGGAATTATTACCCCACAATTCATAGCCAATACCAAAGACGAACCTGTTAAACTCACCGCCAATACCGATACGAAACAGAGCCGCATAATCACCGGTTGTTCTGTATGAATCGGGAATAGGTCCAACGTGAACGGTATCTATCCCATTTGTAATTCTGGCAAGGGAAGAATTTTTACTGCTTGTATTGCTGGCATTAGCAAAATAGTTGTCCGACATTTGTACTTGTGCTCGGAGTGGGAAACATACACCGAGAGCCAGTTCAACCGTTGGACGGAAGGTTTGTGATGGAATGGGAATCCAAAAACGTGTGTCTGCATAAAGGGGAATATTCACTGCAAAGAGTTCCAAGCTTTTTCCATTATAGTAAGAGGATTTGCCACCGGCTACATTGACACCCAACCCGGCGCCTATGAAAGCAAAGTCAGCGATTTTTGCACCTGCAGTGTATGATTCGCATGAGCCGCCCAACACGATGCCAAGTGGTTCGGGTGATCCAGTGAGCACAGTCGTAACTTCGCCTCCAAGCATAGGCGCCGCCTCGACGTACGCGACAAACTTGACTTTGCTGCTGTTTTGATTTTGCTGAACAATAGCAGGCTCAAGTAGACTGGCCTGTTGTTCTTCGATAGTTTGCTTCACCATGGTGGCAGTAGATGTTGTGTCCTGTTCAAAAGACTGCATCTCGCCATTTTCGTAAACGATCAGTTTGATATCGGTTGTGTTCATAACAAACAGGGGGCCTGTTGGATTACTGACCTTGCGGTACTTAATGTATTCCTTACTTACCTCCTCGACTTTGGCATCAATGCGCTTGGAGTCGTGGGTAACGATGACGTCCTGAGAGGACATTGTAATTGCCATCAGGCTGGCAACAGATAAGAACAATAATTTTTTCATCTTAATAAATTTAATGCCTGTATGCAGGCTGGTTAATACTCGCAAAGTTACGAAAAACACTTTATATTCGTTATATTTTTGCAATATATTTCAAAATATATTGTTTGTCATCATATTAAGTTGTATTTATATATTTACAGGCACACATAAAAGCGTAGACCTCGCTGTTGCTTAATTGCAAAACGAGGTCTTCGCATTACCCTAAAGCCAAATAAACAACAGGAAACCTACGCTGATATGACAAAAAAAGCAATGTTACAAAAACAAAGCATCATATAAAGTCATATCCATAGGCATCTATTGCTACTTTGCTTCGGGCTTTAATCATCGAAAGTTGCGAAGTTTCGTTTTGCCAAACGCAAAGCGTCAATAAACGCTATATATTATGTCCGAAAATCTACACGTAGCGGGAATCAGCCGCAGCAAGCAGAATTTCGAGTGCAAAGTTACAATAAAAAAATGAAATATGCAAATAAATCTTACAAAAATTTGGAAAATTGCATTATTTTTTGTACCTTTGTAGGCGAAATGCATTATGCACAAGTGCCGAGACACAATAATCAGCAGCAAAAACACAAGGAGCGACAGCTGAAAATATAAGGAGCAATAGCTGACAATATAAGGAGCAATAGCTGAATAAGCAATGATTGGTATATTTGATAGCGGATATGGGGGACTGACGATCTTGAAAGAGATTCGTGAGCACTTGCCGGAGTATGATTATATCTACCTCGGTGACAATGCTCGTGCACCTTACGGGACCCGTTCTTTCGAGTGTATCTACCACTATACGCTGGATGCAGTGCACTATCTGCAGCAGCAAGGTTGCACGCTGATCATCCTTGCGTGCAACACCGCTTCCGCCAAAGCCTTGCGTACTATTCAGCAGCACGACATAGATCCGGAAAAAGTGCGTGTGTTAGGCGTTATTCGTCCGACTGTAGAGGTGGTGCCTCACCTGACGCGTAGCGGTCATGTGGGCGTACTGGCTACGCCGGGAACGGTGGCGTCGGAGAGTTATCTGATTGAGTTGGAGAAGCAAGACTCGTTGCAGAGGTATCAAGGTGCACTACAGTACAAGCAGTTGGTAGTCAGCCAACTGGCGTGCCCGATGTGGGTGCCGCTGATCGAGGCAGGCGAGCACGAGTCAGAAGGAGCGCGGTACTTCATCCGCAAGTATGTGCGGGAGATAATTGGTCGCGACCCACAGATTGACACGTTGCTGCTCGGTTGTACACATTATCCGCTTATTCAGTCAGCGATAGAGGCTGAGTTGGCTGCTGCCGGTCACAGCACATGCAAGACCATTGCCCAAGGCGAGATAGTGGCGCAGAGTCTGAAAGATTATCTGCGACGCCATCCGGAGATTGAACAACGGCTACAAAAAGGTGGTGAGTGTACGTACCTCACCACCGATGATTCCGACAAGTTCGCGGATTCAGCGACACTGTTCCTGGGCTCGCCTGTAGGCGCCAAGCATGTCGAGTATTGATTCAAAAATGCGGCTTACTGAACCGTAGATTCTGTTATTTGCCGGTCTGCATACCTCCGCCACCTCCGAGACGTCCGGCTTCGTCCATCTCACCGACCTTACGCTGCTTGTGCTGCTGGTACTGACCGAACATCCATGCTACAGACAGCGTGACACGCTGCTGGCGGATCGTATTGCTGCTCCAACTGCTGTAGCCGGGTTGTTGCCCCATGTTGGTTGACGAGAATCGCATGGAACGTGCGAGATCCTGGACATTGAGGTTGAAAATCAAACCTTTCTCCATCCACATTTTTCTTACTCCGAAATTCATGTAGAACGTGCTCCCCTGCCGGTCGTAGCCCGTGGTTATTGGCGCGGACCAGTTGCCGTCGAGGGTGATAATCCAGTTCTTTGGCAGATAGGCGGAGAGTGTGCCTCCGGCGTATCCGTAGTGGCTGCCGAGTTGATAGACCGGCGTGCCGTCAGCCTGCTTCTCATAGGAGCGGTTGAGGAAATGGTAGTAGCCGGCATTGACAGTCAGAGCGAGCCAGGCACCAACGACGGATCGCTTCGCTGTTTGACCGCTGGCGCTGTTGGACGTTGGATCGCTGTCGCTGTTTGAAAATTTGGGAACGATAGGCAGTTCGGTGAGTGAAATATTGCCGCCGTGAGTGGTGCAGGTACCGAAGTTCGTCCACTGGGTGTAACCTGTGCCGTTGGGCAGAAGAGTGGTTTTCTGCGAGAACATATCCTGGGTATGCGCGAAGTTGAAGGTCATGTTCAGGTACTGCGTCCAGGAGAAGTTAACTTCCACGTCGTTGTTGAACTCCGGGGTGAGGTTGGTGTTACCCATCTGAGATGAGTAGGCATCGACGTAGGTGACGAACGGGTTGAGCATCCAGTAGTTAGGTCGCTTTATTCGGCGTGTGTACGAGAGGCTGACGCTAATCGGCTGAGCAATCTTCCCCAGCGGGCTGCTGGTATATCCGACATAGGCTGTGGGGAACGGGTCGAAGTACGACTTACGCGTGACCGAGTCTGCGCTGAGCCAGTTGCCGTAACTGTATGTATATTCGCCACGTAGACCGATTTTGACCGACCAGTGTTCGCCAAACTGCTTGCCGGCGCTGATATAGGCAGCGGCAACGTGCTCGTCGTAGCGGAAGTTAGAAGGTGTCTGACTCAGGTGTGAGCCGTTGAGCAGGGAGTCAGTGGTCATATTGTTGTCAGTGGTTGAGAGTGCGTACTTCACGCCGCACTCCAGCATGCCCGTCTTCCAGAACTTTGTCTGGAAGTCGAGTTTGCCGCTGTAGATATCCGCCACCTGCCCGGTGTTGATATCCAAACCTATGGTGCGCACGCCAATATAATCCGTCTGCTGGAAGTTGTGCGAGCGTGTGCGGTAACGGTTGTAATCGACGTTGACGGTCAGTTCGCGCTGCAGATCCTCGTTGAAGGTGTGGGTGAAGTTGAGGTTAGCGGTGTGTTGCGGTGCGCGCATCGTGTTTTGCGAGGTGGTAGTGCTGCGCGTGGTGTCGGTGCCAGCTATGGTATAGGCGTAGTTGCGACCATCGATGATCCGCTGGTCGGTAGTCATAAACGGCACTTGGAGGATAAATCCGAAGGTGTTCAGAGAGTCGATGTACCAGTCGTTGCCGAGTTTGAGCATGTAGTATTGAAACTTCAGGTCGTAGCCTGAGAGCGAGTAGCTCTCGATAGCCGGGTTGGTGGCAGTGGCAGGCAGCGTGCGTCCGGACTCAAAGTCGATGTCATTCTCGGCAAACACCTGTGTGAGCTGGCCGAAGGTGTACGTTTTCTCGCCGCGGTAATTGAGGTTGAGCGACACCATATCCATCTGCAGCCAGCGTTTGACATCGCCGAAGTACATTCCTCCGTAGGAGGCACTGAGCATACCGTTCAGTCCGCGCATCATGTTCCGCTTGGTTTTGATATTGATTATACCTCCCTGTCCGCTGGCGTCGTACTTGGCGGATGGGTTGCTGATGATCTCAATCTTCTCTATCGTATTGCCGTCCGTTCCGTCGAGCATGGCTTTGAGTTGCTGTCCGCTCAGGTAGGAAGGCTTGCCGTCCACATACACCTCCACGCTTTTGCCATTGACGGTTATGTTGCCGTCCTTGTCGATGCGCACTCCGGGTGCACGGCGAAGTATGTCGTTGCCGTTGGAGCCGGCGGATAGCGGCGACTGACTGACGTTCAGTACGAGTTTGTCCATCTGGCGTTCGATGAGCGGTCGCTTGGCTTTCACCTCTACTTCAGCGAGATGCTCGGTTTCCTCCTTCAGCACAAAGTTCGGTCCGCCGCAGGCTGTCTGATAGCCAACGTACGAAGCCTGGATAATGTAGGGTTGAGTGTTGAGAGTTGAGGGTTGAGTGTTGGAAGGCGGCAGTTGGATATTGTACTTGCCTTGCTCGTCGGTGATTGTGCCGGTAATAAGGGCAGAGTCCTGCGTGAGTACAGAGATTGTTACAAACGGCATAGTATCGCCGCGTGAGTCGGTTACGGTACCTTTGATGGTCTGCTGAGCCACAGCACTGACAGCAATCAAAAGCAGCAAACTAAGTATGATCTTTCGCATAGTGATAAGTTGAATTGATTAAAAAGCGGTGCAAAGGTACGGCTTTTTTTGTATATTTGAAAGGAAAAATCGGACATTGTTTAAGATGAAAGGTGAAAAACGAAAGGTTTCAGGCAAAGAACACCGAGAAATCCTCTGTCAGCGGTATTCCCAACATCCTAAACTGACTTGGTGAAACACATCCCATCTGCTGAAACTCCGCTGCCATGTGACTCAAGTCGTAATATCCATGCGCAAGCGCAATTCCCAACAAGTCAACAGAGGATTTGCCGACCGCCGACTGCATATCCTGCAGTGTACGGTGAAAACGTCTGAGTCGCACAAACTGCTTTGGGGGGACACCTACGTACTGCCTGAACACGCGCAAGAACTGCCTCTCGCTCAGGCATGCTACGGCAGCCATCTGTGCCGCAGTGATGTTGCCCTTGGCTGCATCGCAGGCTGCTACCACCTTTCTAAGCCGCAGATAGTTCACATCCTCGTTGTGCGGCAGATTTCCGAGCAGGAACGCATCTACCAGAGGGGCTATCTGCGAGGGTTCGGGTGTTGCCTTGAACATGCGGTCCAACTCCTGCAGCCCTGTGTCGCCCGAGGCTTCAGCGGTCAGCACTTTTCCTGCCAACTGCTGCAGATCAGCGTTTAACAACGCGTGCATTCCCCCCGGCTCAAAGTCGAGCAACATCCCTTCAAACCAGCCGCTGAGCGTAGTCAGACCAATAGTGCGCTGATTGGCACCCAGCATAACCAACCCCCGGCAACGCGTGCCACCAAGATCAGCCTCCACGTTGCGCATGAAGATCAGACTGCCGTAGTTGGGCAGCAAAGGCTGAACATGTTTGCCGTTAACGAAACGCAGATCATCCTCCGGGGGTGACATGGTGTCCGTCGAACCGTCGGCACGCACAAACACGTACCTGTAAACATACGGCCGCAAAGCCTCGGTTGGGTAAATAATCCGGTGTTGCATATCTGTAACGTCAAACTCAGACACAAAGATACAAAAATATTCTTACATTTGCAAATTTATGCATGTTTGAGTGCTACAAATTTGCATTTTTCAATTATTTTTTGTACCTTTGCGTTCGTTACTTCAATCGTTCGATACTATGCGTCAGTCATTATTCAGCAATCAACTATCCTGTTTCCTAATCCTGCTGTGTATTGCAGCACTTACCTCCTGTGGCGACAAGGCCGGCAAGCCCAAGTCTATCAGTCTGCAGGAGGGTTATTACGTGTGCACGGACACCACCTTTGCGATGGTTTTTCCCGAAGGTCAGCACGACGGCCAATACGTCACCACGCTGGTGATGCGTGACTCGGTGATGATTGCTGCCCGACCGGAGGTGGTGGCGGAGTATATTGACTCTACGGGCACGGGCGTGTTGTATATGGGTGACAGCGTAGTTTGGCTGCGCACCAACGGGCGCGACTCGCTTTGGCTCGGAAGCAGTACGGATACAATGGTGTATATCCGTCAGCCGGAAGTCAAGCATGCGCCTAAATCGCTGAAAGGTGAGTGGCGGATGTCGTATCGTATCAATGATTATTTGTCTATTCGCTTGCTGGACGCCGTGATTGACGACCGACTGGTGTGCACTATGACGTTCAATATCCCCGACTCTGCCCAACTGGCTGAAATGATTGAGATGATTACCGCCGCACAGCAGGGCACCACCGGCAGCGAGAGCGACAGTACGGGTTGGGCGGATATGCTGCCCGAAGATATTGCGTGGGGAGAAATGCTCGATAGCCTGCCTACTACAGGTACGGCGGATATATGGTACAGTCTGTACGCAGGCAGAGGCGTGATTGTGCCGGACACAAAAGACCTGAACACCGATCTCGGACTGCCGTTCACTACGCCCAACGGCAACACGATGCGTTTCAGCATCGGGTCTATCAATCTGGATATGACGAGAAAGAAATAAGACTTACCCCGCCCAGCGTGCTTTCATTATTCAGCGCGGTTAGAGCGTATATACGAAACTGACGTGCCATTGCCACTCCGCCATGCGGTCCTTGCTATAGACGGGTGTGCGGATCAGGTTGTTCAGTCCGAAGTCATAGCCTGCCTCCAGGCGGTAACGGTCCCAAGTAAAACCTCCGCCCACGCCGAGCATGAAATTGGTGCGGAAAAGTTCTTTAGCTATGTACTTGTCGTAGGTATCAAGATGTTTGCCTTGTGCGAGCAGCCATTCACGGGTGTCGGGACTGACCTGCGCATCGACATAATCAGTCTGAGCCAGTCCGACCATCAGTTGCGGTCCGCCATACAGGTGCATGCTCAGTTGTTTCCACAGCGGTATATTATATTGTACGCGCACGGGTATAGTGAGCGCGTGCTCGACTATATGGTTGTTCAGCACCTCCGCCTGCACCTGCTCGCTGCTGACAGAGTGATAGTGCTGACGGCTCACTCCGTACAACACACTGTACAATAGTCCTATGTTCAACGAAAAGCGCTTGGGCAGAAACATCTCTATCTGCCCGCCGACACGTGCGCCGTGCAGAAACAAAGCACTGATTGTATCGCTGGTCATTCGCTGATGATCCTGTGCATAACCGCCCTCAACATGATAGGCGATGCCGAACGAATAGTTCTCCTCAACCTTGTCGGTGCGGGTCGGGTCGAAAAAGTCGTGCTGCTCAAGACCTGCATCCTTGATGGATTTCTCCTGCGCATGCACGGGACGTACAACGCCTAACGTGCACACACATAATATACTTACGATGGTAAACTTGCTGTTCATTTGCATATAAAAGTCATATTTTGACATGCAAAGATACAAAAAATAAATCAAATGTGCAAATAAGCAGGCAAAAATCTATTTTTTTTATAATAAAATTTGCATAATTGAAAATAAATTTGTACTTTTGCACCCGCTTTCGGCTTCAATGCACTGATTTGAGGTACTCAACTCCCCGGTTCGTTAGCGCAGTTTGCCGAACGTGACGGTCCATTCGTCTATCGGTTAGGACGAGAGATTTTCATTCTCTAAAGAGCAGTTCGACTCTGCTATGGACTACCACTTTCCTCTCTTAAGAATCTTGTTGGCTAAGGTTTTAGCAAGATCGTGTAAATGTAAACATTTAACACTAACAAACAAAAATCAGAGGGTTGCATACCCTCATTACAAAGATGGCAAACCACAAATCATCACTGAAACGTATTCGTCAGACCGCGACCCGCAAGGCTCGCAATCATTACTATGCAAAGACCGCCCGCAACGCCGTTCGCGATTTGCGCGCTACGAGCGACAAGGCTGCTGCCGCAGCTATGCTGCCCAAGGTAAGTTCAATGCTCGACAAGCTGGCGAAGCGTAACATCATTCATGACAACAAAGCAGCCAACCTCAAATCGAAATTGGCCCGTTATATTAACAAACTCGCCTAAGCGGGTTCCTTGTCAGGTGATACAACAAGGCTGCCAGCATTGGCGGCCTTTGTTGTCTTAAATCCCCTTCCGGCTCCCCTCAAAGAGGGGAGAGAGAGTTGAGCGTTGAGGGTTTAGAGGTGAGGGGGAGAGAGAATTTGAAAACTTGAATAAATTACAACGAATATGAACGATTTCCTTAAATTCGCTACCGCTCAGGGCATGAACAGCATGCACGTGGAGCAAGTTATGCACGACTCGATAGCTGCGCAGCCCAGAGCGAACTATATCAGTCCTTCTATTCTCGAAGAACGCCAGCTGAACGTGACACAGATGGATGTGTTCTCGCGACTAATGATGGACCGAATCATTTTCCTCGGCACGGAGATTAACGATTATACCGCCAATGTGATAGAGGCGCAACTGTTGTACCTCAACTCCAGTGACCCGGATAGAGATATCCACCTCTACCTGAACACTCCCGGCGGCTCGGTGTATGCCGGATTGGGTATATATGATACGATGCAGTTCGTGTCGTCGAAGGTAAGCACTATGTGTACGGGTATGGCAGCCTCGATGGGTGCCGTGTTGCTTGTTGCGGGCGAGGCTGGTATGCGTAGTGCGTTGCCCCACTCGCGCGTGATGATCCATCAGCCGATGGGCGGCATACAAGGTCAGGCGAGCGATATAGAGATCACTGCACGCGAGATACTGAAACTGAAGGACGAACTCTACCAGATCATTGCCGACCACTCGCATCAGACCATCGACAAGATTCGTCAGGACGCTGACCGCGACTACTGGATGACAGCACAAGAGGCACTCAACTACGGAATGATTGACCGCGTATATACGAAGGCGGAGAGATAAGGAGGCTGAGGATCATGAGTAAGAAAGACAAAGGACGTTGTTCGTTTTGTGGCACAGAGGTGCCTTACGAGCAGTTGTTTCAGGGCGTGGACGGCAGGTTCATCTGCTTTGACTGCATAGAGAACGCTCATGCTATTCTGGCAGAGCAGTACCCCGGAGCATTGGAGGGCGACCATTCCGAAGAACGCCAACGCCGTAAGGAGAAGAACCGCGCAGAGGCAGCTGAGGCGGGTATAGTGAACACTGGCAAGCTGGATCTGCAGTCGCTGCCCCGACCGACGCAGATCAAGTCGTTTCTCGACCAATATGTGATTGGTCAGGATGAGGCGAAGAAGAACCTGTCGGTGGCGGTATATAACCACTACAAGCGTCTGCTTCAGCCGGACTCGGATGATGGTGTGGAGATTGAGAAGTCGAACATCATCCTTGTAGGTTCAACGGGTACGGGTAAGACGTTGATGGCGCGTACGATAGCGAAGATGCTGGCAGTGCCATTCACCATCGTAGATGCCACGGTGCTGACGGAAGCCGGATATGTGGGCGAGGATGTTGAGTCGCTGCTGGTGCGGCTGCTACAAGAAGCGGATTATGATCTGGAGAAGACGGAACGTGGCATCGTGTTCATTGATGAGATAGACAAGATTGCCCGCAAGAGCGACAATCCCTCCATCACGCGTGACGTATCGGGTGAGGGTGTGCAGCAAGGGCTGCTGAAACTGCTGGAAGGTGCAGTGGTGAACGTGCCGCCCAAGGGCGGACGCAAGCATCCTGAGCAGGAGTTTATTCATGTGAACACGCAGAATATTCTGTTCATCTGCGGAGGTGCGTTCGATGGTATAGAGAAGAAGATCGCCCAGCGGTTGAACACGCAGGTGGTAGGGTTTGAGTCGCAGAACAAAACCAAGCGCATAGACAAGGATGACCTGCTGCAATACATCGCTCCGCAGGATCTGAAGGCGTTCGGGCTCATCCCTGAGATCATCGGTCGACTGCCGATCATCACCTATCTGGAGCCTTTAGACCGAGAGGCACTGAAACGTATCCTGACCGAGCCGAAGAATGCCATCACCAAGCAGTACGAGAAACTGATGAAGATGGATGGTGTGCGGCTGACCTTTGATGAGAGAGCGTTGGATTATATTGTAGATAAAGCCATTGAGTTCAAACTTGGTGCACGCGGGCTGCGCAGCCTGACAGAGACAATCATGATGGATATCATGTTCGACATTCCCAAGCAGGATTGTGTTATAACGCGCGAGCTGGCTGAACAGAAACTGGCGAAGATTGATACCAACAGATTGCTTGCATAAGTATGACGATTTATGTTGTTAGTATAGTGATGCTGCTCATCGGCGCTATCGTCGGTGCGGTGATTGTATGGTTGGTTATGCGCAAGCAGTCGGAGCAGTCCCGTGCATTGTACGAACAAAGCATGTCGGATACAGTAGCCTTGCGCGAGAAAGTGACTGCCCTAACAGCCGAGCTGGCAACCGCCCAAGCCGACGGTCGTCACCTGCAACAGCAGCTTGACAAGCAGTTGTCGGAGGCGCAGGCTGCGCAAGAGCAGCATAAGCGCGAACTGGCAGAGATGCAACAGCGTTTGACCACGGAGTTTGAGAACATCGCCAACCGTGTGTTGCAGCAGCGTCAGGAGGATTTTTCGCAACAGAGCCGCAAGCAGATTGGCGATATGCTGTTGCCGCTGAGCGAGCGGATCAAGGATTTTCGTGAGCAGGTGAGCAACGCGTTCAATCAAGAGACTCGCGAGAAAGCCTCGCTGCAAGCGGAGCTTAAGCATTTGATCGAGCTCAACCAGACGCTCTCGAAGGACGCCACCAACCTGACGCAGGCGCTGAAAGGTGACGTGAAGAAGCAGGGTAACTGGGGTGAGTTCATCTTAGAGAAGGTGCTCGAAGCATCCGGTCTGCGCAAGGGGATGGAGTATGAGCGTGAGGTGGTTGTGCATGGAGTGGAGGGCGATGTGTTGCGTCCGGACGTGATCATCCGCATGCCGGATAACAAACATATCATTGTCGATTCGAAGGTGTCGCTGGTGGCCTACGAGCAATTGCAGCACGCTGAGACGGATGAGCAGTACAAGAGTCTGCTCAAGGCGCACACCGAATCGCTCAAGCAGCATGTGAAAGAGCTGTACGAGAAGCAGTACCAGCGTGCGACAGGGTTGAATACACCGGACTTTGTGCTGATGTTCGTGCCAATTGAGGCGTCATATAGTGTAGCTATTCAAGCCGACAGCACCTTGTACGATTATGCCTTGGAGCGGAAGATTGTGATTGTGAGTCCAACGACCTTGCTTGCTACGCTGCATACCATCAGTTATGTCTGGAAGCAGGAGAACCAGAGCCGTAATGCGCAGGAGATAGCCCGTTTGGCGGGTGCGATGTACGACAAATTATGCGGTATGACCGAGGATTTCCAGAAGGTGCAGAAGAGTCTTGATGCGGCGCAGAAGGCGTATAACGAGACGTTCAAGAAGCTATCTGAAGGCAACGGCAACGTGCTGCGTACGGCAGACCGCATACGCGAGCTGGGCGCCAAGGCGAGCAAGTCGCTACCTTCCGTTTCCGATGCGGATTGATCAAAATCCGGCTACCGTTGCCTGCATCAATGCTTGCAGTTGCTCGGTATAACCGAGTGCCTATGTATAAGAGCATATAGGCGTTTTCCTCCATAATTCTGATCTATCACGGACAATGAGCGTGCGTGAAAGCGCATATATACAAAATTCCCCTGAAGGCGATTATGAACTTCAGGGGAATTTTGTAATCAGTCAAGCCATTACAGTTTGCGCATCTTCGGGCGATACTTGCCTTGGATCTGCAGGTGGCTGACGTTCGGCGTGTTGCGCTGACCCGAGTGTAGCAGGTTCTTGGGGTCTTTTGCGCCTTGGATAGCAGCCGGTGTACGTCGTGGTGCCTGATCGGCGACAGGAGTGAGTTTGAGGTTCTTATATCCGTCCACCGCTCCTTCGGCAGCTTCGCTTACGAGGAAGTATCCGTCCGCCTCGCTGTCAGCTGTGATCTTGGCAACTCCGGATAGTCCGAATGCCATGGTCAGGGCGGCTTCGTCATCGGCTTCACCATCCACGCTGGTATAAAGCGTTATGTCGTAAGGACCGTAGTCACCTAACTGCTGCGGCTCGATGCTGATAGCTCCGCTCTCGGCATCGAAGCCTAAGCGTATCGTGTCGCAGAATTGCACGCCGAGCAGAATAAGACTTTCGCCGTCCTCTTTGATCTCCACGGGCATATCGGCCGGTTCTTCGCCCGCCCATTGGCTATCGCCGGTGAGGGTAAAGTTGCCGATATAGTCGGATTTGGAGAATACGATAGCGGCGTTTGCAAGCGAGAAGGTCTCGATATATTCGCCCACCAGATTGCCGGCCTGTGTAGCTACGATAATGTCGAAAGTGAACACTTTGACCTGTGCACCTTTCACATCGCTGGTGGTTACGTTACCTATGGCATCTACGATATACAGATCTTGCTGCATGAACGACAGCTTGGTATTCTGATTGGCCGGCACATCCAATTCGCCGTCCTCGCCATCCCAGTAGAACGCCAGATTACCGCCTGCGGCATAAACGTCCTTCAGACAGTACAGATTGATGTACGGACTCTTTGGGTTGTCTTGAAGCGGATTGACGGCTTTGAAGAGTTTCTGCTCCTCGTTGGTAAAGTTGAAGATCGTGGACTCAAACAGGTTTACCTCGCTCTCAACTTCCTCCCACTCAATATCAGCGGAGTTGAAATCAGCAATCTGCAGGTGGTCGTTCTGATAAGCGGTAGCGTCCAGATAAATCACCATATCTTCCGTGCCGACATTGTAAGCTCCATTAGCGTAGTCCGCCATTGCGCAAAGCAGTGTGCCTGCGGGGAAGGTAACTGAGTTAGTCTCTGCATCAAACTGCCCGAACGCCTCTTCGGCAGTACCTGCCTTTAACATACCATAGTCCCAATCCATACCTAAATCAAACGCTTGGATATAGGCTGTTCCGTCTGCATTGATGTGCATGGTCATCGGGTAGTCGTTATCCTCGTCGGTATCGCCGGGCGCGTTCCATGGATAGGCATCATATATGCCAAACTGATCCGGCACGGACGAGCGGGGGAGCGTGCTGTACGGGTTGAAGAAGCGGTAGTCGCTTGAGCCGTCAGAGTTCTGCTTGGATTCATATTCCACATACCATGCACTCTCGGGAGTAGCAAACCAGATGTTCACTATACCATCAACGAAGATTGCCTGTGTAGCCGATGTTTCCCACGTGGCGATATTCACGGTGAAGTCAAACGTAGACGCACCGTCCAGATAGGGTGATTGGTTCTTCTCCTGAATGGTCAGACGAACGCTGTATGTTGAATCCAACTCTGCGTTCGGGAACGTAAGCAGCAGCGTGGCAGCACTTTCGCCTTTGGCAAACGAGATGTTTTCGGGTACATTGATGATATCATTGTCACCATCAGCCACGCCTATGCCGACCGTCAGGTCTTCGTCGGTTGAACTGCGTACGACGGTTACGGCATACTCCAAGGCACTTTTCATGGGGTTGATATCCACCGTTGCGCTTGAACCCTTAAACGCTACTACATCTGTACCGATAGTAGGCGAAGCCTCGCGTTCAATATCATTCTTGCAGCCCGATAACGCTATGGCGATCACTGCAAGCAGACACATATATTTATTTATCGTTTTCATAATCGGTTCTATTTAATGATTAGTATGCCACAAACGGGTTGTTATCGCCTTCGCTTATACCCTTGTTTGCTTCAATCTCAGATTGCGGAATGCGCCACAGCAGCACCCCATTATTGGCATCCACATTTTGTTCAGCCCATGCAGAAGGCCAGTTGGTGGAGTTCGTGCGAACGATAGGTTTCTCAAGACGCATGATGTCACCGAAGGCAAAGCCTTCACCCCATAGTTCTACTCGACGCTGCCACCATATCTCATCCAGTATGCTCAAGCCGTGTGCAGCTACAGTGTACAAAGGATCACGGTATTGTTGCACGAACTGTGCAAGCGCACCTGCGCCGTCGCCACCCGAACGCGCCAAGCCTTCGGCTTTGATCAGTTCCAGTTCTTCGGCACGCATCAAGATCCAGTCGGCTGCAGCCGCACCTAAGCCCGTTGTGGTGCCATCGCCCGTGCCGAACTTCACGTTGACGAGTTCATTGCCCTCAACCTGAATAGCTTCCTTCATGACATTGTAGCCTGCGGCATCCAGGAGGGGTGATTCCAACTTATCGTTCAGCCACCAGCCTTTGCGCACATCGGTAGCAGAGATCTGCTCATACAGGGCACTGGCTATATAACGCGTAGCACCTACGCCGGCGTAACCGTCGCCGTAGAAGGTGGATAAGTGCGACGGCCAGTTGACAATACCCGTTTGTACAACCTCGTTCGTTTCAACGATAATGTTAGCCCACAATACATTATGAGCATCCGCTGAGGCGAATCCCGGCACGCCAGCCTCGTCAATCGACAGCGGTGTAGCTCCTGACAACTGCAATGCAGCTGCGGCATCTTCGGCAGCCTGTGCCCAGTTCTTGGTAATCAGATTGGCGCGAGCGCGCAATCCGTATGCCACAGCCTGATTCACATAGCCTTTGTCAGGACGACCGTAGCCGTTCAGATTCTCGCAGGCATAATCCAAATCATCCAAGATGAGTTTGAAAACCTCTTTTACCGTAGCACGCGGATTGCTCTCCTGCTGCTCGGCAGACATGTTCTCTTTTACGATGGGGACGCAAGGCTTATCCAGCGTAGCATCGCTATACGTGAACTGATAGAGCTGCGCTAATTGCAAGTAGCAGAACGCCCGTACAGCCAGTGCCTGCGACAGCGCATATACCTGCGTACCCGGATCGTTACGGTCAACACCCTCAATGATCGTATTGCAGGCGCGGATGATCTTGTAATATTCGTTCCAAACAAGGTGGCTGACCAGACCGTAGGTGGTAGTCAACGTATTCTCGCGAATGGCAGTCCAGTCGGAGAAGTTGAACCAGTTGTAACCGATATTCGGGCTGACCAGATCCTGCCCTTGTTCCTCGGTGAACATGCAGATGGCAGCATAGCCGAAATCGTTGTGACGCTCAATTCCTAAGCCTCCCAATCCGGCATACAGCTGAATAAACTGGGCATAAATGGCTGACAGGTCGGCAGCTGCCGCACTCGGGTTCTGACTGGCAGCATCAGACTTCTGATCGGCAGTCTTTGTCCCACCCTCAGGACCGGCATTCATCCAATCATCGCATGCCGTCAAACTCATTGCTGCGATGAGGAGAACAGATACATATTTGCTTATCGATTTCATAATAATCTCCTTTCGTTCGTTAGAATGTGATACTTAAACCGCCGGATATAGCACGCATCGGTGAGTAGTAGGTTGAGTTCGATCCCGAGAAGTTTTGGCGCGGATCCAAGCCTTTACGTGCTGACCACAAGGCTACATTGTCTGCTACTGCATATACGCGGATATTGTCGATATGTGCTTTCTTTGTCAGTTTGGATGGGAAGGTGTAACCCAATGTAATGTTCTGTAGCGATACATAGTTGCTGCTTACCAGCCAGCGATCGGATGCACCGTTGGCATATTGGTCACCGGCGTTCAGACGAGGAATATTCGTGTCAGTGTTTTCCGGAGTCCAAGCGTTCAGAATATCGGTGTGCCAGTTGTGGCCTGCATTGCTGGAGTCGCCACTGTGCATGAGTTGCATGTAACTCAAGTCGCGGACACGGCCGCCTGCCTGATAGTTGAATGCTACAGAGAAGTCAACACCGTATGCAGTAAGTTTGGTGCTGAAACCACCATAAATCTTCGGCAGAATATCACCGGTAGCATAGAAACTTGCCTCGCTGTACTTTTCGGTTGTACCGCCTTTGGTGATCACATTGCCTGCTTCATCCTCGGTGTCTATATACCATAGTGAGTTACCATTCTCGGGATTAACGCCCGCAAAGCTTCTGAGGTACAAGTTGTACATCGACTCTCCCTCTTTGTAGATGTATGGGCTCTCTATCCACTGACCTTCCAATTCGGGAGCCAGCTTGATGATCTTGTTCTTGAAGAACGACAAGTTGCCGCTAACTGACCAAACAACGTTACGCGTCTTTATCAGTTCAGCGCTTAACTCAACATCCAAACCTGCATTGCTTACCGAACCGATGTTCACCGGCAAATAATTGTAGCCGAGCGATGATGCTACCGGACGATAGTACAACATGTCTTCCGTACGGCGACGCCATCCTTCAATCGTACCGCTCAAGCGCTCATTGAACAGCGAGAAGTCAATACCTGCATTGAAGTTGTAACTTGTCTCCCAACTGATATCTTCGTTGCCCTTATACGTCAGCGTCGTTGCAAACTCTCCGTTGTTCTCACTGATCGTATATTGGTCGGCATACGGATAATAGTTGGCGTAACCATCCTGTGTCAGCAGAGCATCGTTGCCTTGCGAACCGTAACTTGCTTTAATCTTCAGCAGGTCAATCTGATCCACGCCGTCCATGAACGGCTCACCCTTGATGTCCCACGCTGCACCAACCGACCAGAAGTTACCCCACTGGTGACCCGGTGCAAAACGCGACGAGGCATCACGGCGATAACTGGCACTTACATAGTATCGGCTCGCATAGTCATACTTGGCTTGTACCAATATACCTTGCGTAAAATAATAGTCCGTCGATGACGCTGCGTCCGGCGACAAGATAGCATTGCTTATCTCAGGAATGTCCGGGTTGAACAGATTCTGCTTCGTGCCGGATTGCGATGATATAATTCGGCGGAAATTCTCATAACCTACCATCACATCTACATTATGTTCACCGAACCTACGCGCGTAGGTTGCCAGATACTGTTGATCAAAACCTACGTTTCGCGATGAACTGACATACGCATAACCGCCTGACGATGCAAACTGACCGTAGAACGGGTTGGCGGTCATCTGATAGCGTACGCCACCATAGTGTACACCCAGATTGGCAGAGAACTTCAGACCTTTGAGCGGCTCAACTTGTATGTACCACTTGCCGGTGAAGATGTCCTTCTTGTACAACGACTTGTTCAACTCTATTGCACTGGCTGGGTTGGACTGGTTCATGAATGCACGCGTCTGACCGTTGATTGTCGCATCACCGTAATCATACATCGTATAACCGTTAGAGTCTTTCATAATGTTGCCCTTTGCATCACGGATATACAACGGGTAGATTGGAGCCATGTTGTTGCTCACATAGAACAAGTTTCCTGAACTATAACTGCCGTATTCATCCTCCTCAGGATACTGCATGTCGGCGTGGCTGTAACTCATGTTCGTGCCTATCTTGAGCCAGTCTTTGGCTTGATAGTCCACATTCACACGACCTGTGGCGCGGCGGAAACCCGAGTTCTCAATGATACCCGAATCATCCAGATAACTACCCGATGCGAAGTAGGTCAGCCTGTCGGTACTGCCGCTTACGCTCAGGTTATACTCCTGACGCAGGTTGTTCGACTTGAACAGCTCGTTGTACCAATCGTCAGCCAGCAATGTATATTGCTTGCCCGTCTTGCTGTTCGTGGCTACGTAACCGGGTACGGCGTTCGGATTCAGCTTGCCGTTCGTTCCTACCAAACGTTCACCGGCAGGTATACTGTAAACCTGATAACCAAGACCGCCATTGTTCGGATCCAGCAGATAAGCGTTGGCGGCATCATGCGAACCGTACTGGTTATATAGCGCCTGGTAGAATGTCTCGTAATACATTCCCGGGTCTTTCATCACATCGTACGTTGGCACGCCTCGCTGGTTAACACCCCACTTGGCATCAATCTTGATCTTTGCCTCACGGGTCGAGCCGCGTTTGGTGGTGATCAAGATCACACCATTCGCACCACGCGCACCGTACAACGCGTTCGAGGCAGCATCCTTCAATACCGTTACGGATGCAATATCGCTGTTGTTCAGCGTACTCACTGCATCATCATCAGCGGGGATACCGTCAATCACATATAATGGCGCATTCGATGATGCCATCGAACCGATACCACGTATGCGGATCGCACTCATCGTACCGGGCTGACCACTTGTGTTCAAACCCTGTACACCCGCCACCTGACCGGCTAATGCATCCGATACATTGCTCGTCTGGCGACTACTGATCTCATCAGCTTTGACTACTGAAGCTGAACCGGTGAACGACTTTTTGGTTGATGTACCAAACGCAACAACCATCACTTCATCCAGTTGTTTGCTGTTCTCTGCCATACGGATAACCACGCCGTCTTCAGCGGCTACCTCTTGTGAGGACATTCCCACAAACGAAATAACCAGCAGCGAACCGGGCTCTACTTCAATCTCAAAACGACCATCAAAGTCGGTTATCGTGCCCTTCGTCGTGCCTTTGACCTGAACGGCTGCGCCGATGATTGGTTCTTCATCTGCATCGCTGATAACCTTACCGCTGACTAATTGAGGCTTGGCAAAAACCTCACCGATTGTAAGAATACAAACGGAAAAAACGAGTAAGAATTTCTTCATACCTTAATAATTTAACTAATACCTACTAACGGTTTCGCTCTCAAGATTGTTAATCAGTTTATGATCATAGCGAAACACAAATAACAATGCAAAGATACAATAAAAATAACATTTTACAAATTTTTCGCATCCATAATGTTTCGAAATGTTACAAAAATCAGCCTTTTGCTATTTTTTTTTTGCAAAACAGCCATTTATGTGACATTTTGCTCTCTCTGATTGTGTTTTTGTGACATATTGTGAGTCAATACTATGGCGTGAGTAATTGCGAATATATGGTGAAAATTGTGCAATATCATTCATCTCGCGTGCAGTTCAATCGGACTTTCATCGGACTTTCGTCGAACGCTCTTCGAAATTCGTGCACTCTATGTTATTCTATGAATACGCAATGTTGAGAATGCAAAAATGAAAAAAATATACATGTACGTGGTGGAAATAACGCGAAAAAGTAAAAATGATTTGCATATTTCAAAAAAATAACATAATTTTGCCGCTGTTTTTTGAGTTTAATCCGATTAAAAACAAAAATCAGCGTCATTTGCTTAAACATACACTAATATATCATATCCAATATGAGCAATATTCGATTTGAGGCCATCAAGCTTAGTATGAATCACCGCGCGCCCGGCGTTCAGGAGTCAGCAACGCTGTGCAGTGAAGAGAAGGTAAAAGATTACTTTGCTCGTGACGTGTTCACCCGCGAGCGAATGAAGGAGTACATTGCTGAGGAGGTGCTTGCCGCCTTGTTTGACGACGTGGACAATGGTCGCACTATCCATCGTGAGATTGCAGGCATAGTAGCCATCGGCATGCGTAAGTGGGCGATGGATCGCGGTGCGACACACTTCACGCATTGGTTTCAGCCGTTGACAGGCGGCACAGCGGAGAAGCACGACGCATTCTTCACGCTGAAAGACGGTACGCTGATAGAAGAGTTCAGCGGTGAGGCGTTGTACCAGCAGGAGCCGGATGCTTCTTCGTTTCCGAGTGGAGGCATACGCAACACGTTTGAAGCACGCGGTTACTCGGCGTGGGATCCTTCGTCGCCTGTGTTCCTGATCGGCGACACATTGTGTATCCCAACCGTGTTTGTGGCATATACGGGTGAGGCGTTGGATTACAAGACGCCTCTCATCCGTTCCACGGCATCGTTGTGTCACGCGGCCCGTGAGGTGTGTGCGTACTTCGACAAGCAGGTGAAGCATGTTCATGCCAATCTGGGTTGGGAGCAGGAATATTTTCTTGTGGACGAGGCGCTATATAATGCTCGTCCCGACCTACTACTAACAGGCAGGACACTGATGGGTCACCTGAGTGCCAAGAACCAGCAGTTGGGCGACCACTATTTCGGTGCTATACCTGCCAGGGTGCTGGCGTTCATGCGCGAACTGGAATATGAAGCTTTGCGCGCAGGCGTGCCTGTTCGTACGCGCCATAATGAGGTAGCACCCAACCAGTTTGAGATGGCACCTGTATATGAGAATGTCAATCTTGCCAACGACCACAACCTGCTCGTTATGTCAATCATGGAGCGTGTGGCGCAACGCCATCATTTCCGTGTATTGCTGCACGAGAAACCTTTTGCCGGAGTGAACGGCAGCGGCAAGCATTGCAACTGGTCGATAGGAACGAACACAGGTATCAATCTGCTCGCACCCGGCAAGAACCCGTACCAGAACCTGCAGTTTATCACGTTCCTGGTGAACGTACTGATGGCGGTGTATAAATACAACGGCTTGCTGAAAGCATCTATTGCCTCCGCAACCAACGAGCACCGTTTGGGAGCGAACGAGGCACCACCGGCTATCATCAGCGTGTTTCTCGGCAAGCAGATAAGTGCCGTATTGGACAAACTGGAGCACGCCTCTGCAGACGAAGCTATTGTCATCAACGCCAAGAAAGAGATGAAACTCGGCGTGGCAAATATCCCCGAAATCCTGCTCGACAACACCGACCGCAACCGCACGTCACCGTTTGCATTCACAGGCAACAGGTTTGAGTTCCGTGCTGTAGGCTCGAGTGCCAACTGCGGTGCAGCAATGTTAGCGCTTAACGCCGCCGTAGCAGAGCAACTGCTTCTGTTCAAGCAGGAGGTAGATTCGCGCATTGAGCAAGGGCAACCGAAAGAGCGGGCACTATTTGAGGTGATACGGCAATATATCGTATCATGCAAACCTATCCGCTTTGACGGCAACGGTTACTCTGAGGAGTGGAAAGCCGAAGCAGCAAGGCGCGGACTGAACTGCGAGACGAGTGTACCGGTGATCTTCGACCAATATCTGCTGCCGGAAACAGTGAAGATGTTCGAAGCAACAGGTGTACTGAGCGAGGCGGAGTTACATAGTCGCTGCGAAGTGAAATGGGGTACATACAACAAAAAACTGCAAATAGAGAGCCGCGTGCTGGGCGACCTTGTCCTGAACCACGTGTTGCCTGCAGCCAAACGTTACCAAACGATGTTACTGCAGAACGTGTTAGCCGTGAAGCAGGTATTCACGGCGGAGGAGGTAGCCACGCTTAACGCACGCGACTATGATATCATCCGCCAAATAGAGAATCACTCCTGTGCTATTCTCGAAGGCGTAGAAGCGATGACTGAGGCGCGGCATAAGGCGAACCGCCAGACTGACGAACGCAGCAAAGCCGTGGCGTACCACGATTGCGTCCTGCCGCTGATGGCACAGATACGCGAACATGCAGACGCACTCGAACTCATTGTGGATGACGAGATGTGGACACTGCCCAAGTACAGAGAACTGCTGTTTACACACTAAACATCAACCGTTTATTCACTCAACCAAGACCTATGGCAAATCTTCCGTTCATCAAGATGCACGGGTTGGGCAATGACTACGTGTACATCGATTGTTTTGACGAGGATACAGCAGCCCTCATCGCCCACGCCGACATACCGGCACTGGCTCGCCGGATAAGCGACAGACATACCGGTGTGGGTTCGGACGGACTGGTGCTGATGTTGCCGGACAACGAAGCTGATGCACGTATGCGCATCTTCAATGCCGACGGCTCGGAGGCGCAGATGTGCGGTAACGCCATCCGGTGTGTAGGCAAATATCTGTACGAGAGTTATCTGTGCCGCAAGAAGCAAATGACTATTGCGACTCAAGCAGGAATACGCGAACTGGCGTTACAGGTTACTGACGGATTGGTGAAGAATGTGAAAGTCAACATGGGTATACCGGTTATAACGGCCGAAGCACCCATACTGGACACTCTTCCTCAAACTTTTACGCAGGTGAACATGGGTAACCCTCACGCGGTGTTCTTCAGCGAATACGAGCTCTCCTCAGAGCAGTTACACCGGTTAGGCAGGCCGATTGCCACGCATCCGCATTTTTCTGAGGGTACGAACGTGGAGTTTGCATGCGTACGTAACCGCAGCGAGATCGACCTGCGTGTGTGGGAACGCGGTTCAGGAGAGACGCAAGCCTGCGGAACAGGCGCTTGTGCCGCGGCAGCCGCAGCTATACGACTCGGATATACCGGCAGAGATGTGACGGTACACCTGCCCGGAGGTGAGTTGCGAATACAATGGGCGGGCGACAACGAACCCATCTTCATGAACGGCACCGCAACCATCGTTTACCGTGGCGAATATTATCTGTAATTGCTATGAAGATAAACACGAACTTCCGAAACCTGCAAGGGCAATATCTGTTTAAGGATATCACCGACCGCACCAAGGCGTATTCGGCTTCCCATCCGGGGCAAAGAGTGTTGCAGTTAGGTGTGGGCGATGTGACTCGTCCGTTGCCGCAGGTGATTGTGCAGGCCATGAAGCAGGCTGCCGACGAACTGGCTCATCAGGATACGTTCCGCGGATACGGACCGGAAACCGGCTATCACTGGCTGCGGCAGACGATCATCGACAACGATTATGCACCACGCAACATACAGTTGGATGTGGACGAGGTGTTTGTTAGTGATGGAGCGGGCAGTGATCTGGGTAACCTGAGCGAACTGTTTGCAAACGACAACAGCGTAGCCATACTGGATCCGTCGTATCCGGCATACGCAGATACAACGATTATGGCAGGGAGACAGATGCTGAACCTTCCGTGTCTGGCAGAAAATGGTTTCGTGCCCGACCTGCCTACAGGAAAAGCGGATATCATCTATCTGTGTTATCCGAACAACCCGACCGGTATCGTGCTCACATACGACCAACTCAAGCAGTGGGTAGATTATGCGCTGGCTAACAAAAGTATCATTATCTACGACGGAGCCTACGAGGCATTTATTACGCAGCCGGATATACCGCACAGCATCTACGAGATAGCCGGAGCGGAGAAGGTGGCAATCGAGGTACGCAGTTTCAGCAAAAGTGCCGGATTCACCTCTCTACGCTGCGGATATACCATTGTACCCAAAGCCACCGGTTTGAATGACTTATGGCTGCGCCGACAAACCACAAAGTACAACGGCACCTCGTATGTATCTCAACGCGCAGCCATGGCAACATACACGGCTGAAGGGCAGGAAGCCTGCAAAGCGAACATCAGGCACTACCTGACAACAGCACAACTTATAAGGAACGGATTGAGCGAGATAGGATTTCAAGTGTATGGCGGAGAAAATGCACCGTATATATGGTGCAAAGCACCGTACGGATGGAGCTCATGGCAATTCTTCGACCATCTGCTGGAGCAATGCCAAGTAGTATGTACACCCGGCGTAGGATTCGGGCAGTCGGGTGAAGGATATGTACGCTTCTCGGGATTCTCCAGACGCGAAGAGTGTATGGAAGCACTCGAGCGAATAAAAATGACCAAATCATACATCGTAAATCGTTAGTAACCAAATCGTAAATAATAAAATCGTAAATAACTTTATGTGTGGAATAGTTGGATATATCGGCAAGCGCAAGGCGTATCCGATACTGATTAAAGGTTTGCACCGTTTGGAGTACCGCGGTTATGACAGTGCAGGAGTAGCACTGATCAATCCGCAAGGGCAACTGAACATCTACAAAGCCAAGGGCAAAGTGGCGGAACTGGAGACGTATGCTGCTGACAAGGATACCGACGGTTGCATAGGCATAGCGCATACGCGTTGGGCGACACACGGCGAGCCGAACACCGTGAACGCTCATCCACATTACTCCGAAAGCGAACGGCTGGCAATTATCCACAACGGCATAATAGAGAACTATGCCGTGCTCAAAGCCGGATTGCAACAAGAGGGATACACCTTCAAATCCGACACGGATACGGAGGTGCTGGTGCAACTGATCGAATATACGCAACTCAACCGGCATGTCGATCTGAAGACCGCCGTGCAACTGGCTTTGCAGCAGGTAGTGGGTGCATACGCTATTGCCGTACTTGACAAGGATCATCCGGACACACTCGTTGCCGCTCGCAAGGGCTCACCGCTGGTAGTGGGTATAGGTCAGGACGAATACTTCCTGGCATCGGACGCCACACCTATCGTTGAGTACACCGACAAGGTGATATATATTGAAGACGAGGAGGTGGTGACTATAAAGTTGAGCGTTGAGAGTTCAGAGTTGAGTGAAAGGGACGAGTTGAGCGAAACGGGCGAGCCGAAAGAAGAAAGTAATATAGATATCACCACCATCAACAATGTACAGAAGACGCCTGAGATCAAGCGCCTTGAGATGTCGCTCTCACAACTGGAGAAAGGCGGTTATCCGCACTTCATGCTCAAGGAGATCTTCGAGCAACCGCGTACACTGACCGACTCGATGCGCGGACGTGTGAACGTGCGTCAGGATAACATAGCCCTTTCCGGATTCATTGACAACAAGCAACGTTTTCTGGACGCCAAGCGAATCATCATCACCGCTTGCGGCACAAGCTGGCATGCAGGACTGATTGCGATGTATGCCATCGAGGAGTTTGCACAGATTCCCGTGGAGGTGGAATACTCCAGCGAGTTCCGCTACCGCAAGCCTGTGATTAACAAGGATGATATTGTGGTTGCGATCTCGCAATCCGGCGAAACGGCGGACACATTGGCTGCTATCCAACTGGCTAAATCCAAGGGAGCGTTTATCTTCTCCATCTGCAATGTGGTCGGGGCTTCTATCCCTCGACTGAGCGACAGCGGTTGTTACACACATGTCGGTCCGGAGATCGGCGTAGCCAGTACCAAGGCATTCACGGCACAAGTCACTGCACTGACTATGCTGGCGTTGTGTATAGGGCGCGAGAAAGAGACACTGAGCCAAGAGCAGTATCTGGCTATAGTACGCGAACTCGGGCAGATACCCGACAAGATTGAACGCGTACTCGGTCAGAACAAACGAATAGCCGACTTCGCCAAAACATTCACGTATGCACAAAACTTCATTTACCTCGGCAGAGGTTACAATTTCCCCGTGGCACTCGAGGGCGCACTCAAACTCAAGGAGATAAGTTACATTCATGCCGAGGGGTATCCTGCCGCTGAGATGAAACATGGTCCGATAGCCCTTATCTCGCAGGAGATGCCGGTAGTGGTTGTTGCACCGCACTGCGGAACGTACGAGAAGGTGGTCAGCAATATCCAGGAGATCAAAGCCCGCAAAGGTCGCGTGATAGCCGTTGTTACCGAGGGCGACGAACTTGTCAGCCGGATAGCGGATTATACCATTGAGATACCTGCTACCGAAGAGTGCCTCACTCCGCTGCTGACCGTCATACCGCTGCAACTGCTCGCCTATCATATTGCCGTGATCAAGGGCTGTGATGTCGATCAGCCGCGCAACCTCGCCAAATCCGTCACGGTGGAGTAGCTCTTCAACAACTCTACGCTCAACATTAAACGCTAAACATTCAACACTAAACAAGAAACAGCGTACCAACCGGCACGCTGTTTTCTTTGCAAAGTCAGGCGATTACTCGTCTTCCTTGAGCGACTCCTGGTAGGCTTTGAGCAGTTTGTCCTGCACATCGCCCGGAACGAGCTCGTAGTCCTTGAACTTCATCGTGAACGTAGCGCGTCCGCCGGTGAGCGAGGAGAGCGTGGTGGAGTACGACGCCATCTCAGCCAGAGGCACCTGTGCACTCAGACGTGTGAAGTTCTTCTCGGTGTGCATACCGAGCACCATGCCACGACGACCGGTGATGTCGGACATCACATCGCCCATCATATCTGACGGAACGAACACCTCTACATCATAGATCGGCTCCAGTACCTTCGGGTTAGCGTTGCGGAACGCCTCGGCAAAAGCGTTACGGCCTGCCAGACGGAACGATATTTCGTTGGAGTCAACCGGGTGCATCTTACCATCATAGATAATGACGCGCACGTCACGCGCATACGAGCCCGTGAGCGGTCCTTGCTCCATACGATCCATCAAGCCTTTGAGGATAGCCGGGATGAAACGTGCATCGATAGCACCTCCGACGATAGAGTTGATCAGCACAAGTTTGCCGCCCCACTCCAGAGGAATCTCCTGCGTATCCTTGACGCTAATGCGGTACTCCTGGTTGCCGAACTTGTAAACCTCCTTAACAGGTACGCCTTCCTCGTACGGCTCAACGATCAGATGCACCTCACCGAACTGACCCGAACCACCGGACTGCTTCTTATGACGATAATCGGCACGTGCAGCCTTGGTGATTGTCTCGCGATACGGGATCTTCGGCTCGTCGAAGGTAACCATCATCTTGTCGTTGTTCTCCAGACGCCACTTGAGTGTACGCAGGTGGAACTCACCCTGACCGCTGACGATAGTCTGCTTCAGTTCCTTGCTCTGCTCAACGAGCCATGTCGGATCTTCCTCATGCATACGTGTGAGCAGTGCGCTCAGTTTCTCGGCTTCCTGCTCGTTGTTCGGACGGATAGCGCGGCGGTACTTCGGGTCGGGATAGCTGACGGGTTCGTACTGCAGTTCGCAATCCTTGGCGTTGAGGGTGTTGCCGGTGCGAGTATCTTTCAGCTTAACCGTAGCGGCAATGTCACCTGCGCATACCTCATCTACCGGCACGCGGATGCTGCCGTCCACAGCGTAGAGCTGCGAGATACGCTCCTTCGATCCGCGGTCCATGTTCACAAGGTCGTCGGCAGCGTGTACGGTGCCCTGCATAACCTTGAAGTAGTTGACATCACCGATATGCGGCTCAACGGAGGTCTTGAAGATGAACATCGAGACGGGTGCATTGTCGTCGGGAGCAACCTCGGCGCCTTCGGTGGAGATAGGCTTGGGTGCATCAGCTACTGCGGGAGCCATCTCACCGAGGAACTCCATGAGTCGGCGTACGCCCATGTCGCGTGTACCTGAAGCGCATATAACGGGATAGATACCTCCCTCTTTGAAGGTGTTACGGATGCCTTCGATGGTCTCCTCGATGGTCAGTTCGCCCTGGTCGAAGAACTTCTCCATGAGTGCTTCGTCGTAGGAAGCGGCTATCTCCATGACGTTAGACAGCATCTCTTCGGCTTTGGCTTGCTCGTCAGCAGGTATATCTTTGAGTTCGGGAGCACCTCCTTCGGCTTTCCAAACGAGCATCTTGCGTTTGAGCACATCGATAGCCGAGTTGAATCCTGCGCCCGGGTTAACGGGGTACTGGAGTACAACGACCTTGTTGCCGAAGTTCTCCTTGAGTCCCTCGAGTGTACGGTCGAGATTGGCGTTTTCGTGGTCGCACTTGTTCACGAGGAACACGACGGGTTTCTTGGCATTCTCAGCCATACGGAAGTTGTTCTGCGTACCTACCTCCACTCCGCCGTTGGCGGTGAGGGTGATGATAGCGGTATCGCATACGTGCAGTGCGGAGATTGCACCACCACAGAAGTCGTCGGAACCCGGGCAGTCGATAATGTTCAGCTTCTTGCCGGCATATTCGACGTTACAAACGGTGGAGAACACCGAGTAGCCGTATTCTTTTTCTACAGGGAAATAGTCGCATACGGTGGATTGCGCCTCAACCGTGCCGCGACGTTTGATCACTCCGCTCTCGAAGAGCATAGCCTCCATGAGCGTGGTTTTACCTGAACCGCTACCTCCCATCAAGGCGATGTTCTTGATTTCATTTGCATGATAAACTTTAGCCATAAGTTTTAGATTAAATGGTTAATGATTGTTGTTATTTGTTTTCTTTTCGAGTTCTTGCAAGTATTGCTTCATATAGTCGAACCGCTGCCATCTTGCGGCTGCCTGTCGTGCTTTTGCGAGTGCTTTGTCCTTGAGTCCGAGTTTGTCGTAGCACTGCACGAGGCTGACAGTCTGCGCCATGTATGTCCAGTCGAGTTCATGATCGTGTGCGTGCATTTCGAACAAGCTGTCTGCCCGTTCGTATTCGCGCATAGCCAGTTGTTTGTTTCCGCCCATCAGTCGCGGAGCATAGAAGTGCACGTTAGCCTGTATGCCCCATGCGAGCGGGTGAGTGGAGTCCGCCTGAACCGCCTGTTCGGCATGCAGGAGAATCTGGTCGCAGTGCATCTTTATATGCCGGGCATTGGCCGCCATGTCGTAGGTATGGAAGGCGACTGTATAGACGTGCAGCAGCACTGGCGGCAGGTCGTTTTTGAGCACCTCAATATGTTCGCCGAACTGCCGGATATACGGTCGTGCGGCACGTTTGTCGATATCCAGGAGTGCGGCAGCATATCCGTACTCATAGTACACGCGTCGCGTCTGCTCCTGGGTAGTGAGAGAGTCGAAGCATGCGTGGTCGATATACTCCTTCCACGTCTGCATGTCCCCTGCCTGATAGGCGGCGTACAACTGCTCGTCGGAGTACGGCGCATCCTTATGCGATTGCGCCTGTACTCCTATCGGCAGCAGCAAGGTGAGTACCAATGCCGGCAGTATGACTACGCTCTTGTGCAGCATTACTTGCGTGGGTATTTACTTGCCGGCCTGCTCGAGGATGAGCGTGTGTGTCGGTTGGTCGCAAACCTCCGTCGGACCGTAGTACTGGATCGGTCCCGGATAGATGTAACTGGTGTTGGCATCAGCCCACTCGGCACGGTGTGAAGCGAAGTACTTGAACGGTGCACCGTTCAGATCCACCAGTGCTTTCTGGATAACGGGTTTCATCTTGCCGTTACGTTTCTCCATGTTCATCATCATGGTGATAGGCACACCGCCTGCTATCCACTCTGCAGCGGGCTTGGTGAGGTTACGCACGAGCGACATGTATCCTGTCTTGCCTGCAGCGATGAGGTGCGTAGCCGTCACGCCGATAGAGTAGCAGTAGTCGGCATCGAAGTTCGAAGGTATAGCGCAGCGACCCTCGTAGCCGAAGAAGTGGTTCAGGGCGGAGAACTTACCCTTGTATGTGCCGGCTGCCTTGAGTTGTGCCAGACGTTTGCCAACCATCTCGATAAGGAGTTTCTCGGTCTCGATCTGGCTAACCATGACGTTACCGTGAGGATCGCGGTCGAGCGTCAGCTGACGTGCAATACCCTTCGGCAGCGAGCGATAGAGTTCGCACGAAGCCGGTGAGAGCATCGACTTGACGTACTCGCGCTTGGCGTCATCGCCCTCGAGCGAAGCAAACTCCTCGTTCTGTGCAAGCAGGTCGTTGAGTTCCTGAATAAGGATACGCATGGCAGGTATGAACTCGATCAGTCCTTCAGGAATGAGGATAGTACCGAAGTTCAGTCCGGCATTGGCGCGATCAACGATCACCTCCACGATCTGCTCCACGATATCGTTGAGCGTCATGTTCTTGGCTTCCACCTCCTCAGAGATGAGGCAGATGTTCGGTTGCGACTGCAGTGCGCACTCAAGTGCTATATGGCTGGCGCTGCGGCCCATGAGGCGGATGAAGTGCCAGTATTTCTTTGCCGAGTTGGCGTCGCGCTGGATGTTTCCGATCAGCTCGCTATATACCTTGCAGGCAGTATCGAAGCCGAAGGAGGTCTCGATCATCTCGTTCTTGAGGTCGCCGTCGATGGTTTTCGGGCAGCCGATAACCTGTATGCCGCACTGCTTCTGCAGGTAGTACTCTGCCAGCACGCAGGCGTTGGTGTTCGAGTCGTCACCTCCGATGATCACCACGGCTTTAATGCCAAGTTTCTTGCACACCTCAATGCCGTTGTCGAACTGCCAGGTCTCTTCCAGTTTGGTACGCCCCGATCCGATGATATCGAATCCACCGGTGTTACGGTACTCATCGATGATCTCCTTGGTCAGTTCCTGATACTTACCTTCGATCAGTCCTGAAGGTCCGCCCAGGAAACCGTAGAGTTTGTTCGCGGGGTTAAGTTTCTTCAGTCCGTCAAACAATCCGCTGATGACGTTGTGTCCGCCGGGAGCCTGTCCACCGGACAGGATAACGCCTACGTTCATTGCAGGCAACGCTGCGGGAGCCTCAGCACTGGGTTCCATAGTGATGATAGGCAGACCGTAGGTGTTCGGGAAGAGTTTCTTTATCTCTTCCTGATCAGCAACACTCTGCGTTGCAGCCCCTTCGGACAGACGCACATTGCCGGACAGTGCTACCGGCATTTTCGGTTGATAATTGCTTCTGGCAATTTGTAATGGAGATTTTTGCATGTTGTATATATTTTAATTGTTAGTCGAAAGTCGAAAGACCGTTTGCTTCGCTCACTCAAAGATAAAAGCCTGATTATTCTTTGAGCATGGCAGTTTTACATAAAGCGCTCTGCGCACAAATAGCGTACAAAGATAAGTAAAATTTCTGAAATTTGCAAATATGAATGATTTTTTTTATTATTTTTGGTCAAAAATTTGCAAAATTCAATAAAATATTGTATCTTTGCACCGTTTTTGCTGCCGCGATGGTGGAATCGGTAGACACGAAGGACTTTGAAAGAATCGTTTTTCTTCACGAAAAACAAGGTAAAGAGTGCTCAGGCGGAAACGCCTGAAGTAGAAGTGGGCTAATTCGGTGAATGTTGCAGCCTGATAAATGCAAAGAACGCCGAGCTAAGTGGAAGAATTTCCTAAATGTGTAGAGACTATATACCCACAGCCTACGTCCGTACGGATATGGTTAAGACATAGTCCAAGCAAACTTCGGTTTGTATGAAAATCCTTTGGCCCGAAACGGCTGTGTGGGTTCAAGTCCCACTCGCGGTACTGAGAAACAAAAAGGAGAGCACCTGCAAGTTTACTTGTGAGGTGTTTTCTTTTTGGTTATTGCAAGTGCTGCGTGGGACTTACGCAGGAAGTCCCACTCTCGTCTTCTTTATGCAAGTGCCACTACTTAACCAATCAACCTTTCCACTATAGTTAGCCCGGTTTTT